>JBBQPX010000094.1:0-9302 GCA_038216775.1 Chitinophagales bacterium | reverse complement strand
ACCAGAGCTTGCTTGGCTTCATCTCAATGGGACGTATGATATCTTCCGTTACCTGGTGATAATTTTTTTCACCATCAACCAACGGTTCCCTTTGTTGCGATTCGTATTTCAGTAATGACATATCTTAAATTAAGTCAAAAGTTAAAATTCAAAAAAATAGGACTAATGCCTGCTTTTTTACTATTTACTTTTTAATTTTTACTTGGTTTGATATCAACATTTTATGATTCTAAATATTATACGTGTGCCTTTTCTCCCTCTTTCATTTCTGCTCCGTGCTCTTCTTCAACTCCAATATGCCTATCGGTATTACGCACTTTAGCCAGATAATTAACATTAGGCAAAACGTGTAATTGCTCCATTACATAAAAAGCTCTGTGCTTCTGATCCACGTGGCGTATTTTGTAAACGTCACTTTCTTTATCGTTAGCATTACCAAAGCTGATGGCGTGGGTAGGGCAAGCCTGCATACAAGCTGTTTTCACATTACGCACCATGGTTGGGTCCTGTTGTTTTTTAGCTTCCAGTTTTGTTTCCTGCAAACGCTGTACGCAGAACGAACATTTTTCGATAACGCCTCTTGAACGAACTGTAACATCAGGGTTTAACACCATTCTTGTTAAATCATCATTCATTTGCATTACACTCTCGTTCATGTAATCGCCAAGCATTGGGTTTTGATTATCAGCGAAACTATCAGCTCCGGTATAATCCAACCAATTAAAACGACGCACTTTATACGGACAGTTATTGGCACAATATCTTGTACCGATACAACGGTTATAAGTCATTTGGTTTAGGCCTTCGCTGCTGTGGTTTGTTGCTGCAACCGGGCAAACGTTTTCGCAAGGTGCATTATCGCAATGTTGACAAAGCATCGGTTGAAAAACAACATCAGGATTTTCTAAATCGCCGGTGAAATAACGGTCAATACGCAACCAATGCATCTCGTGTGCACGCTGCACCTGAATTTTACCTACAACACTTACATTATTTTCTGCCGTACAAGCCACAACGCAGGCGCTGCAACCGGTACAGGTGTTTAAATCGATACTCATTCCCCATTTAATACCTGGTCTTTCAAATTCAGGATACATGGTAGCATCTTTCACAAAATCAGGACCGCCACTGGCAGTTATTGCTAATCTTTCAGCTGTTATTTCTTCTAAAACAGCTTCAGGATTTGCGTTGAAACTTTTAAGATTGGTTTCGTAAATAACCGGACGACTTTCAGTAAAACCATGCACCTGTGTTTGTGCCAATGGATACGTGTTGCCGGTTTTTTCAACTGTAGCTACAGTTGAGTATAAAAAGTTTGTACCGTTAGATACAACAAATGGATAAACATTTTTACCTGCTCCGTTTGCTGATTTACCGATATAATTTTTTGTTTCTTCTTTGTTTGTGCTTTCTCTGCCATAACCAACTGCTAATGCAATGGTAGCAGCATTTAAACCCGGAAGTACAATAACAGGTAATTCTACAGATTTTCCGTTTACGGTAACTTTAACTACTGGCTTTTCGGGATGCACTTCATAATCACTTTGCTTTCCGCCTTCCTGGTTCATCACATCTAAATTCAATAAAGATTTAGCCATGGCCGGGCTCATCATTGCGTAGTTGTCCCAGGTTACTTTAGATATTGGATCAGGTAACTCCTGTAACCAAGGGTTATTTGCCTGACTACCGTTACCAACAGATACTTTTTGGTAAAGTACTACTTCTACAGCTCCGCCTTTTACAGCAGCAGCAGCAGCGGCAGCTTCCGCTAATTTACCGCCATTAAAAGAACCGCCGCCTACAGACATAGTAGCAGGTTCAACAACACCATCTTGTAAAGCCTTATCGAATAAATCAATACTGCCTAATTTGGCATTCCAATATGTTCTGAAATAAGTTTCATAATCGTTAACCGCAGAACCTGCAGCCGAACTCCATTTTATTAATGAAGTTTGAAAAGCCCTTGTTTTAAACATCGGGTTAATTGTAGGCTGAATTATACTGAAATACCCGGTTTTAGGTTCCGCATCGCCCCAGCTTTCTAACCAGTGGTGAGATGGGATGATATATTTACACAGCTCCGTTGTTTCATCCATAGTTCCGTTAAAAGAAACGGAAACAACTTTCGCTAATGCATCTGTAAATTTCTTGCTATCGTAATAAGTATATGCAGGGTTAACGCCGTTTATTAAAACAGCACCAACTGCGCCGCTTGCCATATCGTCAACCAATTTGGTCATGTCTGCATCAATACCATTTTTGTAATTTGATGTCATGGCCCAGTTAACTGTTGAACCATTTGCGCCAATTGCTTCGTTAATGGCGTTAACTATAATCTGAATATTGGTATCATTACTTCCACAAACAACTAAGGCTGCGCCTTTACTTGCTGTAAGTGCAGCAGCAGCGGCAGTAATTCCGTCTGCAAGTCTTTTGTCTGCGATAGCAGGAGCAGAAACTGCAACACCCAATTTAGCAGCTAATGCTAATGCAACCGCACCGGTTTCAGATGGTTTATGTGTAAAGCGATCATCAGCATTGCTGCCAGTAAGGCTCATCATACTTTCAAAATGAAAATGCCTGTTTAATTCAACTTTCTCTCCTTTTACATGCCTGTTTTGAGAATATTGATTGCTGAATTCAACTGGACTAAGCCATGTGCCTAAAAAATCTGCACCTAAGCTTACAATAACTTTCGCTTTATCGAAATGATAAGAAGGAATTGCTTTTTTACCGTAGCAGGCTTCATTTGCCAATAACATACCACTGTAACTTACAGCATCGTATTGTACGTGGCGGCTACCCGGATATTTTGCTAAAAATTCACCAATAATCGCAAGCGTGGAAGGAGAGTTTATAGTGCCTGTAAGCAGGGCAACATTTTTACCAATTATGGCTGGTGCCACCATTTTATCAAACGCATCAAAACCGGTAACTTCTTTAAATGCTTTGCCATCTTTTTGCATAGGATAGCGAAGCCTTGTATTATCGTACAAATCCAGAACAGAAGCCTGCGCCTGTGCACTTGTACCACCATTTGTTATTGTAGATAATTCGTTTCCTTCAATTTTAATTGGTCGTCCGTCTCTTTGCTTTACAACAACCGAAATGGTATCGCCACCATTAACATAAGTTGATGCATACAAGTTTGCAATACCCGGAATGATATTATCTGGCCTGTTTAAGTAAGGTACAGCTTTACGTACCGGCATTTCGCAACTTGCAGCTATAGCGGCTGCAGCCGTGCTAAAACCAAGATACTTAAGGAAATCCCTGCGGGGAGTTTTGGCATCTAAAATACCTTTATCATCAAGATCAACCAACGGCAAATCTTCGTTAAATTCATTATCGGTTGATTCCTGAAAACTTTGCGTTTGATTCAGTTCTCCAAAACTTTGCCAGTATTTTTTCTTACTCATATTTATCAGTTGACAGTTGGCGGTTGACAGTTGACAGTCAAACACCTTTTACGTTGTACTATTATTTTTGTATTTCTGCAGACTGCCTGTTGCAAACTGCGCACTTTTTAGTAGTGACATTTCTGACATTCAGTTCCACCAATTGCCTCTACAGTTACGCTGTCCATTTTATGATTTTTAATATCATTATGGAACTTCTCGTATATACTGTAATACTTGTTACCTGTGCTATCTGCCTTGTTGTAAAAATCAACCTTTGATTCTCTATGGCAGTTAATACACCAACCCATACTTAATGGTGAGTATTGATAAACTTCTGCCATTTCCTGAATGTTGCCATGACAGGTTTGACAGTTTTGTTTTCCAACTTTAATGTGCTGGCTATGGTTAAAGTAAACGTGATCGGGCAGGTTATGGATTTTTACCCACTCAATTGGTTTTGCACCATCAGGAATACCATCGTTATTAGTATCCGGATTGTATGTTTTGGTTGTTTCATTCCAACCTGCGTAAGCGTATAATTTTTGAATTTCGGCAGTTCCATCTACAGCAGTACCATCGTCTCTAACCAATTGATCGGGGCCCTCGTACTTGTTAATAGATTTATGGCAATTCATACACTGGTTTACAGATGGTATGCTGGCCTGTTTGCTATCTTGTGCACCGCCGTGGCAGTATAAACAACTAATTTGGTTTGTGCCTGCGTGTACTTTGTGAGAATAAAAAATTGGCTGTTGTGGCTGATAATTTTGCATACGTCCCAAACCAATAGCAGCATTTATGGTAAAATATCCGCCAACGGCGAACAAAACCAAAATACCCGCCATTAAATAAGTTTTATTTCTGTAAAAAGGAACTGGTTCTGTACGGTAAACACCCTCTTTTTCATCAGATAATTTGCGGAGATTGCTGTTAACTTGCAAAAGAACAAAAGCTATCAGCGCTAAAACAAGGGTTAAAATACCAAATAAAAGTGAATCATCCGAAGCTGGAGCTGCATTTGGACCCGCAGTTGGCGCAACAGGAGGCGCCCAATCATCAATATACTTTAATATGCCATCAACATCTTCTTTTTTGAGCTGCGGAAAATTGGTCATTACAACCGGCTTCCACTTTGCCTTTAATGCCGTAGCATAAGGGTCTGTTTGGGCTGTCGGATTGGCAATCCATTTGTAAATCCATTCATCTCCGGGCACCCTTTCTTTCCAACCCTTTAAGGCCGGACCTGTAAAGTCTTTATCGGGTTTATGACAACTGGCGCAGTTAGCTTTAAATAAAGCTTCGCCATCGGCTGCAAAAGAATGTATATTAATTGATAATAAAACAACTAAGAAAATACTCGTAAATATTCTGTTAATGATTTTTCGATAGCGACTCATACAGTTATATCGGGGCTAATGTGGAAAAATATCCTGATTCGGTTGCAAAAATAAGACAGGATGCTGACAATATATCAACATTTCTGAATTTTTTTTTCCTTTATCCAGTATGGCTTTCAGCCTATTGGACGATTTATAGTATTGCAATTGTCATGTATTTGTAATCCCTTTGCAGCTTTTTAAAATTTTCTTAATAACTATTTAAAATCACAATTTTTTACCCCACATTTGCCGAATGTTTAACAAATTGAAGGAGCGGTGGAAGGTAAATGGCGTTAGCCTGATACTGATTATTGCAACTTTTGCATTGGGAGGAAGCTTGTGCGGATATGCTGGTCGTAAGCTTTTGCTGCTTACAAATCTTGAAAAAGGGCTGCTTTGGTTTGTGCTGTATATAGTATTAATTACCCTGCTTTGGCCTCTTTGTGTTATGTTAATAAGCATTCCGTTGGGGCAGTTTAGTTTCTTTAAAAGGTATATACTTAGAATTTGGGGTAAAATGAGCGGAAAATCATCTAAAAAAAGCAAAAACGTTATAAAAATTGCCATTTTTGCCAGCGGAACAGGTAGTAATGCTGAAAAAATTATAGAGGCCGCCACGTATTTATTAGGTAAAGAAAACCATGAAGCTGAAATTATGTGGAAAGTAGCGCTAATTGTTTGCAATAAACCAGGTGCAGGTGTGCTTGATATTGCTTTAAAAAACAATATACCCACATTAATTATAGAAAAAGAAAGATTTTTTAATGCTGATAATTACCTGCCTGAACTTAAGAAGTACGATATAGGTTTTATTGTGCTTGCCGGGTTTTTATGGAAAATGCCCGCTAATCTGATTGCCATATACACAAAAAAGATAATCAATATACATCCGGCTTTATTACCAAAATTCGGTGGAAAAGGCATGTACGGTAGTAAAGTGCATCATGCTGTAATTGATGCAAAGGAAACCGAAAGTGGTATAACTATTCATTATGTTGATGAATTATACGACCATGGTGAAATAATTTTTCAGGCAAAATGCCCCGTTAGCGATGTGGATACTCCGGAAACACTGGCAGCTAAAGTTCATCTGTTAGAACACAAATATTATCCACAGGTGCTTACAGATGTAATACACTAAGTAATAATATTCTACAACAGAAAAGCAAAATCGCAGTTAAAACAGCTATGTAATGAATGCTCTTTTAATTTGTTACTGTATTTTTACCGCTACTAATTAAAATCCTGTTGCGCTTAATTTTAAAAATATTTTTACTGCTTTGGGTGCTTTCCTCCTCGGCCAACGAGGTTTCGGCACAATATACAGTGTCGGGTACGGTATTCGATTCATCCAAAAGAAATTATGTGGAGCATGTGCGTATTGTAAGTACCGGTGGCAATGCTGCACAAACAGACTCCATGGGCAATTATAAAATTCAGGCAACAGAAAAAGATTCCCTCACATTTATTTATCAAAATAAGCCTACGCAAAAATTTCCGGTAAAAGATATTGCCAACCTTAAACAGTTTGACATTTCGTTGGGTGTTACTGTAAAAGGTGGCTATCATACTTTAAAAGAAGTGGTAGTTTTTGCCCGCTCATACCGGGAAGATTCAATTGATAACCGGCGTGTTTATGGCGATGTATATGATTACAGAAAACCAACGATACGCACCAGTATTTCGCCCGGCGGTGTGGCCGGTGCAGATGTGGATGAGATAATAAATATGTTTCGCTTTAAAAGAAACAAGCGGCTTAAAGCCTTTCAGGGAAGGGTGGAGCAGCAGGAGCGGGATAAATTTGTAAGCTATCGTTTTAATAGAAATTTTGTACGCCGTATTACACAACTCGATGGTGCACAGCTTGATAGTTTTATGGTAACCTATATGCCTAGTTACGAGTTTGCCAGCACTGCTGATGAAGTAACTTTTAACAGGTACATTCTAAATTCCTCCTACGCATTCAAATTGCAATTACCACCCTCGCAAAAGCCCAAATTACCCGAAGAAGAAAAAAATTAAAAAAAGAGAGGTATTTTCAGGTCTCAATTCTCTTTTATGAACCAACTGCACAACGAACTAAAAAAAGAATTTCAGTTAGAAAGAATGATACTGTTTAGTGATGCGGTATTCGCTATTGCTATTACATTGCTCGTTATTGAATTGAAAGTGCCGGAAATTGACAGATCGGAACTTTCTGACGGGAAATTATTGAGCGCATTGGGGCACATGATGCCCAAATTTTTTGGTTTTGGCGTAAGTTTTTTGTTTATCGGTATTTATTGGACGGTACACCACCGCCTATTTGGCTACGTTGTAAACCTTACTCCAAAACTCTTGAAGCTTAATCTGCTCTTTTTATTTGCCGTTGCCCTCATGCCCTTCAGCACTGCTTTTTACAGCGAATACCTGATGAAACATGTGCTCACTCCGGTAATTTTTTATACTGTAAATATTATTATGCTTGGTCTTTTTAACTTGTTTATGTGGCGGTATATCGGTAATCCTGCAAATAAATTATCGCAAGGTTTAAGCCGGACCGAAGCAAAATATTTTTCTTTCAGGGCCCTTGTGGTTCCCGCTATGTTTACTTTATTCGCTTTTATATACTTAGTCAATCCCTTAATTGCTTCAACCTTGCCCATGTTTGTACCCGTAGTAATGCGGTTAATACAAAGGCATCACGATAAAAAAAATAAAATAATTAAAACAGCAGAATGATATGGAAGAGAATCAACTTACCCTTGGCATTGGTACACGTTTACAACACACACAATATGGACCCGGTGTAATTGTGGGTGTTAAGTATGCAACATATTTAATTTCATTCATCCACCACGGTATAAAAGAGATAGATAAAACCGATACCAACCTGGATGAAATTATTGCAGAAAATGTAACTGTAGAAGTGGAAACAATTTCTGAAGTAGAAAAATCTTTATTGAAAATTTTACGACAGTGGAGCGATGTTAGCGAAGTTGTTCCTATTGGCGATAAATGGATTGGCGGTGTTATGAGTTTACAAACTGCAGATAAAAGTTTGAAACCAAAAGAAATTCCGATTGACGACTTTTTTCATAAAATAGTAATGCTGCGTGACCGCCTGCGTGTACTGGAGCAAAACATTAACAGCCATAAAAAACTTACCGACGAAGAAAAAGTAAACATACAGCAATACATTACCCGTTGCTACGGTTCGCTTACTACTTTTAATGTGCTGTTTAAAAATAAAGAGCAATGGTTTGTGGGAGATAAGGCCGGGAAGGAGTAATTTTTAATTCCATGCTTATCCAAAAGAATTCCATTTTTCTAAAAAAGAAAATGAGTAAATTTGATATAAACAAAATAGGTATGACAGCAACAGCCATTCGCAAAAAATTAGCAGATTATGTGCAGATAGCAGATGAAAAAAAACTGAAAGCAATTTATACACTTTTAGAAGAGGAAATTGAAGAGGATGGGCGTTTAAACATAGAGCAATACAATAAAGAACTATCCGAAGCTGAAGCTGAGTATGCAAAAGGGAATTATATTAGTAATGCCGCTATGAAAAAGAAAATAAAACAATGGTGATTAAACCATATCAACTGGTATGGACGCAACGTTCACAACAGCACTTGAAAGCTGCTTACAAATACATAGGTAAAGAGTCGCCACAAAATGCAGCGAAAGTAATATTCGTGTATTAAGAGTAAGGCACACAAGTATGGAGCCCAAAAGATATTAATCTTATTCTTTTATTTGCAACAATTTACGCAACCTTATATGCTTGCCCCGTAGAATAAACAATCCATAATACTTGTCGTGCCAAGCGTTGGTTCGGGATTATAAAAGAAAACAAACTTTTTTACTTATTTTCCTTTCTTTTAGATTCTTCTATCGCCAATACCTTTTTTGCATTCAGCGCACTAACTACTTTTTTACCTGTTTTTGATTCCAGTTCTTTAAGTGCAACTTTGGCTACATTGCCACCTTGCTTTGCTACGGTTTTGCTTGATTCAAAATCTTTGGGCTGTACCGCTGCCGAAATTTCTTTGGTAGAAACTTCTGCAAGCATGTTTAATATGAGTTCCGTATTGGTCATATTGTCTCGTAAATTTTCTTTTTTCAAGCCTTTAAAAACTTTATATTCCTTTGTGGTTTTGCCCGCCCAGGCTTTGGTAATAATATCAGTTAGTGTTGCAAACTGCTGTCCTTCTTTAAGTCCACGACTTTTCCATTCGTTGGTTAAATCCTTCCGTATTTCAATGCTTTTAAGCCTTTGATTAATCCAGCTTTCGCTGTAGCCAAGTTTAAGGTATTGCTCTAAAGCCCTGTCAATGCTTAATTCCGGGTCTTGCATTTCATCTAATCGTTCACTGGCTACTTGTGCCAGCCACAATTTAAAAGGTTCTGCTTTGGGCGATGGGATGGATTGGATTAACCTGAAAAGCTGTTCTGTATCAGCGACATCAGTTTTGTAAAATTTGTCATCGACTGATTGCATTTTCAGTTGACTACAATTTGTAGCCAACTGGTTTCC
>JBBQPX010000093.1:0-9302 GCA_038216775.1 Chitinophagales bacterium | reverse complement strand
TATTGTGTGCCTAAAGTTACTTCACAATTTAATTAAAGAAAAAGAAAATAGATTTTTACATTAGCTAAACAATCCTAATTGAACGGGTTTTGTAAATTCTTTTGCAGCAGTTGGGATATAAGTTGAATTGCCTTTAATGGTAAAAACCTCCGTAGATTGAAACCTTGAGGCTACAATTATTTTTGTTCCATTTGCATGTTGTTCAAACAATTCAACGGCCATTTCCGGCGAGTTATTTTCTTTTGATAAATGCGATAGCAGCAAATGTGATAAAGCAGGGGAGCGGTGTTTAATAAATAAGTCGAGTGCTTCTTTGTTTGACAAATGCCCATGGCCACCACGTATCCGGTTTTTTAAATGAATGGGATACCTGCCGTTTTCCAGCATGTCTTCATCATAATTTGATTCGAGGAATACAGCTTCACATTTGCTAAAATATTTAATTACTTCACCGCAAACCTTGCCAATATCAGTTAATACGCCTACTGTAGTATCTCCGCAGGTAATAATAAAACTGTGCGGATCTATTGCATCGTGGAATTTTGTAAATGGTATTACATTTAAAGTACCAATAGTGATGGTTTCGTTTGCCACAAATATTTTTGAAATATGGCTTATTAACCTTGGTCCATTTTTAGCAGTTTTTGCAGTAATGTAAACGGGTACATTGTATTTATTGGCCAAAACAGATACACCCTTAATATGGTCGCCATGCTCATGTGAAACAAAAATGGCTTTTACTTTTTCAATATCAAGGCCAATATTTAGCATGCGCTTTTCCGTTTCCCTGCAGGATAGTCCCACATCAACCAAAACAGCGTCAGACTCATTACCTATATAATAACAATTACCATTGCTGCCGGAATTTAAAGAAGTTATATATAATGCCATTGTTAGTGCAAAGAAAAACAATTATTAGCTGAACTCCTTTTCAAATTTGGGAAAAAGAAAACGCCGTCATTTTTTACAAATGAGCGGCGTTAATTTAAAAGAACCTGTACATAGGGGTAATATCTTATTTATCCATTTCTACCTCGTCTGTTGCCGGAGTTTCCACTTTGATTATTATCATTTGAGCGTTGTATATTTCCACCGCCACTACCAGCGTCGCTACCGCGTTGCATTGTTCTTTGCTGCTGCACATCCGGTTGCCTTTGCTGACGCATGTCAGGCGGCCTTTGCTGCTGCTGCGGTTGAGATGGTCTTTCCATTTGTTGCTGGCGTTGTGGCCTATCTGCCTGCGGCTGACGCTGTGGCAAATTATTTTGTTGGCCATTATTACCATTTATCCGATTATCATTTTGCCTTCTGCCGGGGTTATTTGCATTATTATCTTGCGGCCTTGGCGTAGCATCAGGTACAGGAATACGATCATTTCTTACTGGTGGATTCCCATTATTATTCCCTGCATTTCCATTATCATTTCTTCTGCGGGGATTATTTCCATTTTGCGGATTGTTATTATTGCCGGCATCATCAACCCTTCTGTTTCTATTATCAGCATTATTTTGGTCACGCCTGTTGTTTACATCTGGCCTGTTACCTGCATTGCCATTTTGATTAGCATCATTTCTGCGTCGGTTATCGTTACTGTTGTTAGCGGCATCGCCACTTGGTCTGCGGCCATCATTCCTGTTGATGGCACGGTCGTCTCTGCGTGCAGGCCTGTCATTATAATTTATGCGTCTTTCTTGAACTCGGTTATTTGTGTAACGTTCAACTTCTCTTCTCTCCGGTCCTCTTACATACCTGCCAACACCACCACGGCCATTATAGTAGTTGTTTATTACAACCGCATTTCTAAATCCGTAATTCCTTTGCGGAGCCACGTAATAGCGGTTAATGTCACGCTCGCAAATATTACGGCGTGGCACAAAGGTCCAATTATTATAGGGGATATTACCGAAGGAAACATTTATGCCAATACCATAACCAAGCGGTGCCCAACCATAATAATCATCGTAGCTACTCCAGCTAACCCAGGCCGATGCCCATTCGTAGCCTGGTATCCACATCCAGCCGTTATAAGGGTCTTGCTCCCAACGGCCATAATGGAAAGGAGCCCAGCCCCAGTCGTAATCACTTACCCAACTCCAGCCATAGTTTGTATACTCCCAATGCCCATCAGAGTAATACGGTCTAAAGTTTGGATCGTTGTAAACCCAAACCTGCCCATAGCTGGGATTATTCATCCACCTGCCATAAGGGCTAAGCTCTTGCTGAAACATCGAAAAATTTACTGAAACATCTTGCGCTTTTGTTTCAGCAATTGGCAAAATGCTGAAAGCTGCAAAGACCAGAAGAATTAAAAGTCTATTTGTTTTCATGTTTATGTGTTTTGTTTAATTTATAATACAAATACAATGCTATAGACGATGTTTATTTAGAAAAGTTTGTTAATAGATTTACAATACGCTTTATTTAAACATTTCCTTATTGGTTTGTTAGGAAATATTTAACGAAGTTGATTTTTTTTGGCTACGAATGAAGCTGTTGCAAATAGATAAGATTAGTTTTACCTTTTAAAAATAATTTATACCATGCTTATTTCTGAAGTGGCAATTGAACAAACAAAAAAATGGATAAACGATGTAGTGATTGGCTGCAACTTTTGCCCGTTTGCTGCCCGTGTTTTAAAACAGGAATCTGTTTTTTACACAGTTGAAATGTCAGCCGATATTGAAGTGTGTCTGGAGACTTTTTTAGGTGAATTACAAAGGCTTGATGAAAATGAAAATATTGAAACTTCATTTCTAATTTTCCCCAACGCAGTTAAAACTTTTGATAAATACCTTGATATGCTTTCTGTTGCTGAAAAATTTTTAGAGCAAAAGCACTATCACGGAATCTATCAATTGGCAAGCTTTCATCCAACTTACAGGTTTGCCGGTTCGCCAGATGATGATGCAGCTAACTATACCAACCGATCTGTTTACCCCATGTTGCATCTGCTTCGTGAAAGCAGTATAGATAAGGCTTTAGAGCACTACGATAATCCGGAAGCCATCCCAGAAAGAAACATAAATTTTGCCAGAGATAAAGGAAAAGTTTATATGAAGATGTTAAGAGATGCATGTATGAATATATAGAAGTTAAATTCCACAATTTAAATTTCAAACTGTAGTAGTAACGTATCTACCAATATTTTCCCATAAATTATTTTTTAAGTTTGAAGAAAAATACCCGCTGTTGGGTATTCGTAGTTTAGGGTGAAAATGTATTATTGTACAAATGAGGCTTAATAACTTCAACGTTTATTTTTACGCTCTACATTTTTTAACTAAAACTATAAATTATGAAAATTAAAAATGCACTTCTTTATTTATCTTTTGCAGCTATATCATTTGCTGTCACTTCATGTAATTCAGAACCAAAAACAGAATCAGCTCTTCCTGCTTCTGCAAATGCAAAAGTTGTTCAGGATTTCGTTAAAGGTAAAAAGCTTGCCGTAAAAAAAGTTGGTTTTTATGGAATGCTAACAGTTAATAACGTAAAGGAAGTTAAATGGCTCGACGTTGCTGCCGAAAAAGAAAGTATGATGAAAGAAGCTGCCGAGAAAGAATTAGCGTTAAGCATTCAGTTTGTAAATGATACAGCAATAAAAGTAATAAAAGAGGGTAAAACTTATGATGGTACCTATGCCGTTAGTGATAAGCAAAATAACGAAGGTGAAAAAGAACCAACCTTTAAGTTAAACCTTACCTACGTTGATCCTGAATTTAGTTTTGGTGGAGAACCATCAAAAGTTACGTACAGTTATCCGGTTATTGGACTTGATGAAAAAAAGATAATGCTGGAAACGCCACGCACTGTAAACAGGCAAAAAATGATTGCGCTGATGAGTGAATAGTTTTGATTATTATTTAAAAGCAGAAGCACAATTAATATAGCTTCTGCTTTTTTTATTTTTAGGGATAAATTAATAGTACCCTTTTATTACTCTTGTTCCTTCTGCATTATTACAGTGCGTATCGGGAACGGTATATTAATACCTTCTTCAATAAACCTTTGGTGGAGGCGTTTAATAAAAAGGCTCTTAACTAAAAACTGGCTGGAGTAGTCTTGCACTCTTAAAAAAGCTTTCATATTTATACTGCTGTCTCCAAACGCAACGAAACGTACAAAAGGCTCAAAGTCTTTAACGGCGGTATCCTCTTCATCCAGAATTTCTTTTACAACTTGTATGGTAATCGCCTCCACGTGGTTGAGGTCGCTATCGTAACTAACACCAAACTCAACATTAAAAGTTAATGCCTGAAAAGGGAGATAATAATTACTTACAATCATATCTGCCAATTTTGCATTTGGTACAATAATGATATGGTCAGATGCGGCTCTTAGCGTAGTGCTTCTCCAGGTTACGTCTTCTACATAACCATCGTCTCCCGAAGCAAGTTTAATAAAATCGCCTTGGTTTATTTTCCCTGTCGCAATAATTTGCAAACCTGCAAAAAGATTTGCAAGGGTTGTTTGTAAAGCAAGTGCCACTGCTAAACCGCCCACGCCTAAAGCGGTAAGCATTGGTGTTACTGAAATGCCTTGCGATTGAAGTATTATCAGCAGTCCGATAATATAAATTACTGCTTTTATAATATTACCAATTATAGAAGAGGAATGTGTGACAGAATCGCTACCAGAGGCTTTAATGCTCATAATGCCTGAAATAACCCGGGCAGCTATCAATGTTGCGGAAAAAATATAGAAGATAATCAGGCCATTTTCAATCCACGAAAAAAATTTGAGATCAATATCTAATTGTCGCAGGCCAAGGTAAATTCCCAATGCTAAAGACCACGGAATAATCCATTTGCGGATTGTTGTAATAATAAGGTCATCAGATTTTATTTTCGTTTTTGCAGCAAGTTTAGTAATCAAGGGCATTATTAGCTTATCTACCAATAATCCCACTAAAAAACCTAAAACTACATAAATACTTAACCAGAGAATTTCACTTTCACTCATCAATTCTGTTTTTTGTTTAGCCTAATTTAACAAATTTACCGTTAATAGGTTTTATAATTGAGTTAAAAATTGCAAATGCAGGCTAACTTGTTTGCTGTTTGATTAAACGTTATCTTTAAAGAGTACAACTAATTGCAATCAAAATCTATACAAATAATAGCAAACCCGCAACTACCTATAATATGCGATTGAAATTTTTGATACAGGTTTGCCTTATGGCGTTTTCTACATGTAATGTTTTTGCTCAACCTACGGAAAAAAAATTTCCAATTTCTCCTGTAGGAAATACCTATGCTATTGTTATCGGAATTTCATCTTACCAGGATCCTGCTATACGTCAGCTTAACTATTCCAACCGAGATGCAATTGTTTTTGCAGAATTTTTAATGTCTGCTGCCGGAGGATCAGTTCCCAAACAAAATATAAAATTACTTACCGATTCTATGGCGACCATTGGTGAGGTGGATAAAGCCATTCGCTGGCTGATGAGCAACTGCAAGGAAAATGATAAAGTGTTTTTCTATTTTTCCGGACACGGAGAAATGGAAAATGTTACCATGAGTAAAAATGGATACCTTATTTGTTACAACACACCATCCGTTGCTTTTGTAAACATGGGTTTAAGTATAGATTATTTGAATGACGTTGTAAATACAATTTCAGTACAAACAAAAGCGAAAGTAGTAGTAATTACGGATGCCTGCCACTCCGGACAAATGAATGGTAAAAACTTTAAGGGAAGTCTTTTTGTAGGCGAGCAGTTGATGTTGAAAAAAGAAAATGAGATACGGATGGCATCTTGCAAACCTGACGAACTCTCAAACGAAAATGAAAACTGGGGTGGGGGAAGAGGTGTATTTTCTTACTACCTGGTAAACGCTTTGCAAGGTGGCCTTGCCGATACAAACCATGACGGCGAAGTAAGTGTGGGCGAACTAAAAGCATACATGGAATCATCTATGGCTAAAGATCCTGTACTTAAAAGTGAAGGTGATGTGCAAACGCCTGTAATTAATGGCTCTGCTGATTTTGGGTTAGCTAAAGTTGTAGCATCTGAAAGAAAAAAAATTGAAGAGGAAATTAAGCGTGATTCTTCATCAATTGCCAGGGCATTGACTGCAACAACAGCATTGAATCACGACGACAATGCTGCACCAGCCGATTACTTTTTCACACAGTTAAAAAAGCAAAATCTGGAAAAATTGACGGATATTTTGAATTTAAATACACTCGGAACTGAATCGATTGCTTTTGCAATAATAAAAAATCTGATAGAAAATGCAGTTACAGAAAAAGCTAAAAATAAATTGCTCGAACTGGAAAATGAATTAAAAATTGACAAAGAAAAATTAAGCCGTTTTAATTTAGATATTGCAAGTAACATACTTGATGCAGGCCAAAATGTTATTACAAATTACATTAGAGGCGATGAAGCAGAACTGGAACGTCGCAGGTATTACAACAGTAGTAATAGTGGCTATGATGTTTATACCAGGATGTTTTCGGTTGCATTAAAACTATCGCAGGGCGATAAATATTACAGTACCAAAGCAGCAGTGTTTTTACATTATTTTACAGGACTTGTGTTGCGTTTCAAAATTACGCTTACAGCTAAACCAAAACCTGTAATTGAAGCGGCATTGGCTGAACAAAAAAAAGCACTGGCACTGGAAACCCATGCTGCTTATATATATAATGAGCTGGGTATTTTATATATGGCGCAAAATAATCGGCAAAAAGCTGAAGAGAATTATCTGCTGGCGGCAAAATTATCTCCTTACTGGGCTTTGCCCAAAGCAAACCTGGCTTATTTATATACGGTAGATAATAATACCCGTAAAGCTTTTGAGGCTTGTGCTATTGCGGATAGTTTACAATCGGGTTTGCCTTGTGTAAGCAATACTTATGGATTGCTTTATGGTAATGCTGGTAACCAGCTTTTGGCCGAAGAATATTACAGGGCTTCTATCAGTTTAAATTCAAGGCACTATTTACCCTTTCAGCGATTAGGATTTGTTTATTTAAATACTACTCGGTATGCACTTGCCGATTCATTTTTTTACGAAGCTGAATTGAGAAAAAAAGGGCTGCATTTTATAAAAGGAAATCCATACAACGATTTTACTGGCGACGGTATTGCAGATTCTCTTGACAAAGAGTGTATTATCAACGAATCAGATTTACAAAAGAATGATCCTTTGGCTTTGTTTTACATGGCTATAATGAGCTACAATAAAAAAGACACGGCCAAGGCAATAAAGTTACTACGCAATGTTATTGATTTGGATATAAATAATCCACTGGCTTTTCACTATTTAGGAAAAATTTATTACGAAAAGGACAAGTGGGCCGAAGCAGAGATCATGTTTAAATATGCCATGGATTTCAGGCTTGACTCGATATCAATGGCACAATATTGTAAAGCTGCAGCAGTTACCGGAAAATATACAATAGCAAATAATTGCCTTACCGATTTTTTTATCGGGCACAACTATGTAAAAACAGAAGATTATTATTTTTTAGGAACTGCCTATGAAAAGTGGGGACATTTTTACGAGGCAGAATTGATGTACAAAGCTATCATCAAATTAAACAGTGATATAGGAGGATATTTAAAACTCTGGCAGATGCTGGAAAAACTTGATCGGTTTACAGAAGCAGAAAATGTGATAAAAAATTATGCAGCTATTGATAAGGAAAGAGCTGATAGAGAATTGAATGCGTTTTATAGAAGAGTATTAGAAAAATATCCGGATAATGCTGATTGGAATTATCGGCTTGGCCTTCTGCTGTATAATAGGTCTGCAGTACCTTCAAGGTATCAATATTTAGATAGTATTGTTTGGTTCCCTACATTGAACAAAGAAGTTTTTGTTGACAAGGATATCGTTTATGATATTAATAATTCAGTCAACTTTGCGATTTCAGAATCTCTTTTTCTAAGGGAAAGAATAGATGAATTACCGTCGGAAATTTTATTGCCTGGGATTAGGGAAAACGTGAAGTTTGCTGCGGAAATTTACACACCCCGAAAAGATGGTATCAAATATTTATCCAGGGCTGCTGAATTGATTTCAGAAAAAGACGTGTTAGCTGATATTTATTACAAGATTGGAAAAATGTATGTTTCAGCCGGATCAAAAAAACAAGCGTACCCGGCATACTTCAAATCGCTTCAACTTTATGCTGATAACAGCAGCGCAAGGCAGGAACTTGTTGATGTGTTAGCAGGCATTTATAAAAATAAAGCAGCACTTGAACAGCTTACCTATTTGTACGACCGCGGACAGATTGATTTCTCCAAAAGATTATTACTTGCAGAGATGGAAATGTATGCTGGCAAGTTTGACGCTTCAAAAAAACAAATTAGCGAAGCAGAAAACCAACATCCATACAAGCTTCCACAATTTAACGAAATGAAAGGAAAGCTTTTCTTGCTTCGCAATAAACCTGATTCGGCTATTAAGTTTTATAAAGATGTCATCAAATTAAACCCTGACAATGCAGATGCATACTACAGTATTGCACGCTTGTATGCAGGGAAGAATAATAAAGCAGAGGCACTAAACTGGCTTGAGCAATCAGTAAAACGTGGCTTTAATTACAGCTATGTACTTAATGCAGACCCCGCAATGGACAAACTGCGAAATACTACAAAGTGGCATCGTCTTGTTAAACCTGATAACCGAACAAACAAGCGTGACAGAGGTGTTTTTATATCAGATTATTAAAGCATAACCAACTAATAACCGGTGATAATATTAATTGTATGAAACGTGCGGTTCTATTTTATCTGCTCATAAATAGCACTGTTTCAGCGGCGGCACAATCATCAATTGGTAACACCTATGCCATTGTTATCGGCATTTCATCATACCAGGATCCTGGTATACGTCAGCTTAACTTCTCAAACCGTGATGCCATTGTTTTTTCTGAATTTTTAATGTCTGCACCGGGCGGCTCTGTTCCCAAAAAAAATATAAAGTTACTTACCGATTCAATGGCTACCATTGGCGAGGTAGATAAAGCTATACGTTGGCTGGTTAACAATTGCCAGCAAAATGACAAGGTGTTTTTTTATTTCTCCGGGCACGGCGAAATGGAAAACGTTACCATGAATAAAAATGGATACCTCATCTGTTACAACACGCCATCTGTTGCGTTTGTAAATATGGGTTTAAGTATAGATTACCTGAATGATGTGGTGAACACGATATCGGTACAAACAAAAGCGAAAGTGGTTGTAATTACAGATGCCTGCCACTCCGGCAAAATGAATGGCAAAAACTTTAAAGGTAATTTTTTTGTTGGTAAACAATTGATGCTTAAAAAGCAAAACG
>JBBQPX010000092.1:0-9303 GCA_038216775.1 Chitinophagales bacterium | reverse complement strand
CTTCTTTAATTTTCTTTGCAGGATTACCAACTATTAAACTCCTGCTTTCAAAAATTTCATCAGCTTTAATAAAACTTAAAGCGCCAACAATACATTCATCACCAAGAATTACATTGTCCATAATAACGGCGTTCATACCTACCAAACAATTTTTACCAATTGTTGCGCCGTGTATAATTGCACCATGACCAATATGTGCTCCGGCTTTTAAAGCTACCGTAACACCGGGAAACATGTGTATAGTGCAGTTCTCCTGAATATTACAACCGTCTTCAATAATAATCTGCCCCCAATCGCCACGTACGGCTGCACTTGGGCCAATGTAGCAATCTTTGCCAATAATTACATTACCTGTTATTGCGGCTTGTGGATGAACGAATGACGATTCGTGAATGACTGGTTTGTATCCCTGAAATTCGTAAATCATATTAAAGTTTTGTTTGTGCGGAAACAGGTGCCTTTAAAAAGTGCAACAACATGTTCGTTCTGATTTTTTACTGTGATATGGTACAGTCCGGTTGATTTTCCATTGTGTAATTCATTTGCTTCAGCAATCAACACATCGCCAACATGCACAGGTTTTGTAAAGTTGATGGATGTATCTAATGCGACCGATAATACATTGCGGTTGTTGCAGGCAAAAGCAAATGCACTATCAGATAAAGAAAATGCAATACCACCATGTACAATGCCGAAGCCGTTAATCATTTCGGGCCGCACGGTCATTTTTATCTTGCTGTAACCCTCTTTTATCTCTAATACTTCAATACCCAGCCATTGACTGAATAAATCATTTTCCATCATATGAATTACAACATCATTGGCAAGTTTGTCCATGTATTAAAGTTTAAATTTTCTATGGAATTTATTTTCCTGTAAAAACAGGTTTTCTTTTCTCTAAAAACGAATTTATACCTTCTGCATAATCTTCTGTAGCTGCGGCTTTTTGCTGAAACTGGTCTTCAAATAAAAGTTGTTCTTCCCAATTATTTACGAAGGATTGGTTTAAAGCCTGTTTTGTATAGGCTAAACCTTTTGTTGGCATTTGAGAAAGTGCTTCAACCAGTTTTTTGCTTTCTACTTCAAAAACATCATCTGCAAAAGCTTTGTAAATCATGCCTATTTTTTCTGCTTCTAATGCTGATACTTTATCGCCGGTCATCATTAAAGCGCTTGCTCTTTGCCAACCAACCAAACGTGGTAAAGTGAAAGTTCCACCGCTATCCGGTATTAAACCAATTTTGCTAAAAGCCTGTATAAAAGAAGCAGACTCTGCTGCAATTATGACATCGCAACACAAAGCAATATTGGCACCTGCGCCTGCTGCAACACCGTTAACGGCCGCAACAACCGGCTTCGCCATATTTCTTATTCGGCTAACAATGGGATTGTAATGCTCGGAAAGTATTTGTTTTATCTCCAGCTTTTCATCGCCAACCAATTCGCTTATATCCTGGCCGGCGCAAAACGCCTTACCAGCGCCTGATATATACACTGCACGTACATCATCCGAAGCAGCTGCCTCATCAAGTTTTTCCTGCATCAACAAAGCCATTTCCCGATTAAAGGAATTAAATTTTTCGGGACGATTTAAGGTTATGAAGGCAACAGCATTTTTTATTTCGAATTGTATTGATGACATTGGTTTGCCGGTTTAAAAAGATTAGAGTAAGTTTTTTACATAATTAAAGAAAAACGAAAATACAAAACAGCGGAGTATTACCGCAAGTAAACACCAGTTAACTAATCTTTTTGGCTGGATGCCAAAGCCATATCCAATGCCAATGCTTATTGGTGCGCCTACAATAAAAGTACCCAAAAAGCCAACGCCAACCACACCAAATTTTTCCCACAACCGCATCATTAATTTATCTTTATTACTGGGTTTGGCTGGTTTAGGCTTCTTATATTTTAAGATGAAACTTCTTATTTTATCACCCAAAAATGCGGCAACAAATACGCCAATAATACCACCGGTAACCGTTGTTAAAAACAATACGGTTGATGATAAGTTAAATGCCATGCCTGTGCCAATGGCGACATAAATTTCAAAAGTGGCCATTAATCCAACTAATAATATTTTATAAATCATTTTTTACAGGAATTTAAACTTCAAAGGTTTTTACCTCTTTGTGTTGCAATAAAAAATGATTTACAGCATCGTAGTTTCTATCTGGAGAGCTGATGCGGTAAATATATACGGCATCGGTATTTTCTTTAACGGTTTTCATACAACGGAAATCCATATCATTCGTAACAAAGAAATTTTCAAACTCTTCTTTAAAATTATTACCAAGGGCAATGGTCTTTATTTTATAATCTTTTACTTTATGAAAACGGTTTATAAAATGCTGTACTGGTTCTAAAACAAATAAGGTAATTACTACCATAGCTGATACAATGATGGCCAATGGGTAATTGTGATAACCAATAGCCATACCCAATGCTGCCGTAACCCAAATGAGAGCCGCGGTAGTTAAGCCATTAACTGTAATGCCTTCTTTAAAAATAACACCCGCACCTATAAAGCCGATACCTGTAACAACGTTACTCGCAATTCTATCGGCGCTTACACCTCCAACTTCCTTTGATAATATTGTATATAAACAGGAGCCGACGCAGATAAGAATCATAGTTCTAAAGCCTGCAGGTTTGCTCCTGAACTCTCTTTCGAGCCCTATTACGGCGCCAATAATAAAGGCAAATACAACCTGCGCTGCTTCCTCAAAATAAATAGAGATATTCATGAAAAAAATTATTGTGCTCAAATTTTAAAATACGCGGTAAAGATAATAAATCCTGTTTTGGGAAGGCAATATGAAAAGTTGGCCTACCAGTTTAAATAGCCTTATGGGATAAGTGGAAGCCTAATATAAATTAAGACTGAAGCAGTGGTTAGGAATTTTAATGAATTTAAAAAAACGGAACTTTTCTTTGCTTTCATAACATTAATGCAATGCGTTGGGAGCGATTTTTCAAAGAATAAATTGGTAAAATTTTGGTTCTGGAAATATAGTATGCTATATCTACGCTCATTTTTATTAAATTAAGGAAGTAAAAATTAAACATCCTGAATTTTTTTATATACTTTGTTTTGAAAACTTTTAACACCAACAATTATGAAATTTTCAAAACTGGCTTTTCTTGTTATGCTGACTTTGCTAACTGGTAGTTGCAAATTTAACTCATCTTCAGATGGTAAAGATGGAGTGAAAGTAACATCGCCTCAAACCAACAACGCTATTAAAGGCGCAATTATCAGCAATGATATTGATCTTGATGTAACACGTGTAAAACTGAAAAAGGCTTACCTGGTGGATGCGAATGAAAAACCACTTGCAAAAAATGAAGCCGCCTTAGGCGAAAAAATTTATGTGGTTGTGGAACTTGATACAGGTTGGGTTAAAGAAAATAAGAAATCTTTTATAGGTGCTTCTGAAAGAATTTCTACTTCAGCAGGAAAAGTTGTTGTTAGTGCTGATGATATTTTCAAAGATTATGAAACTACTGGCCTTGATCCTGAAGACGCTAAATTTATAAAGCTTTCGGCAGTGATAACACAAGCTGACCCTGGCGTAGAAGACTTTGTTGTTAATTTTAGATTATGGGATAAAAAAGGAAGCGGAGAGGTTAAAGGGAAATATAAATTCAGTTTGAAAAAGTAATAACTAACGATTAATGACACTTAAAATAATCGAACGGTTCTTTACAATCCTGACATTGATATAGCGCTTTGCAGGCAGTGCTGCCAAACTCGCTTAGTAGCTTTGTATTAGTGGAGTTGCAAAGTGGGCATTCCACACCATCAACCGGAATGTCGAAATTTTTATTTGGAGCAGCAATGCCGTATTCTTTTAATTTTCTTTTACCTTCTTCGGTCATCCAGTCTGTTGTCCAGGCGGGTGCAAGTACTGAAGTAATTTTTATGTTGGAATAGCCGTTTTCAATCAGCGCCAGTTTTATGTTCATGGCAATCATATCCATGGCGGGGCAGCCTGTGTAAGTTGGGGTTATGATGATTTCGATGCCCCCATCCCCTAAAGGGGGGTAAGGCAAGAACCTTACATCTCTTACAATGCCTAAATCGGTGATAGTAAGCACAGGTACTTCGGGGTCAGTAACCTGGTTTAGAATCTCCCAAATTTTCTCTGTAGCTATGGTGGAGGGGTTTACCATTCTGCTCCAGGATAAGTTCTTTGCAAATATTGTAACTCGGTTAATATAAAACCTAAGTACTCGGTATGTACTCCTGTTTTACCACCTGCTTGCATAAATATAGCCCCCTTTCCCTCAAATGGCGGAAAAGCTAGCGTTGCTTCATCAAGCACGCTGGTAATTTTTAATTGCCAATCTATTTTTATTTTTTCAAAATCAATATCTATCTTTTTTTCATAATCAGCAGGCATAAACATTTCGCCTGTATATCGCCATAATTCGTCAATGGCTGCCAACATACGGTTGTGGCTTTCATCAGTTCCATCGCCTAAACGAATAATCCATTCGCTGCTCCAGCGCACATGGTAAGTAACTTCTTTTAACGCTTTTGTTGCAATTGCTGCAAGTTGAGCATCGTTGCTATTTTGTAGTTGCTGGTATAATAAATATTGATAAGTGCTGAAGAAAAACTGGCGTAGAATTGTTTGCCCCCAATCGCCGTTTGGCAGCTCAACAAGCAAGCAGTTTTTAAATTCTCGTTCGGTTCGTAAATAAGCCAAAGAATCTTCGGTAACATCGCCACCAATTAAATTAGCAGCATACTGATAAAAATTTCTTGATTGGCCTATAAGGTCTAAAGAAATATTGGTGATGGCAATATCCTGTTCTAATATGGGCCCGTGGCCACACCATTCTGCATTGCGCTGTGCAAGAATCAAAGTACTATCTGCTAAATGCAGTGTATAATCAACTAAGAAATTATCCATTATCAATTAAGAAATTATAAATTAAAATTACATGTGCCCTACCTCATCCGGTAAATCGTAAAAAGTAGGATGGCGATAAATTTTATCGGCAGCAGGCTCGTACAATTCACCTGCTTCATCAGGGTTTGATGCTGTAATGTATTTGCTTTCCACCACCCAAAGGCTTACGCCTTCTTGCCTGCGTGTGTAAACATCTCTTGCATTTTCAATAGCCATAGTTGCATCTGTAGCATGCAGGCTGCCAACATGCTTATGATCTAAGCCTTGTTTACTGCGAACGAAAACTTCCCACAGAGGCCAGGCCGAGCCCCCTCCGCCTCCGCCAACTGGCGGAGAAACTTTGGCGTCTTTCAATTCTACGCCACCTGCTGTTTCTTCCGGAATATCGCCGTATAAATATTTTTTTAAAAATTTTGTAGTCATAATTTTAATTTTTTACTTCAATATTATAGGTGGTAAATGATGCGGAGTCTTTTGCTGTTTTATTCATCGTCCAAAATTTGTATAATTTAATTTTAGTAACGCCGGTTTTAACAGGTACCAAAATTAAATCTTTGCTGATGCTGCCTCCGCTCATTTCTGAAGAATTATTATCGGTTGTAATAATGTCGTGTAGTTTAATGATATCCATACTGTCGCTAATGCCAAAATCGGTAGAATTTTCATAGGCACAACCACGGCAAGTGCTTTCGTAAATCACCAAAGTATCAGTAAGTTTAACAACGTTTAAAGTATCACTGTGTAAAGAAATTTTATTGTCTTTAACTTCTGCTTCTTTATTTGAGCAACTGAATAGTGCGGTTGCAAAACCTGCAAATAATAAAATGATTTTCATTATGCTGCCTGTGTTTTAAGCATTTTCTTTTTTTCTGCATAAGCAATGGCAGCTGCTCTTACCCAGGTGCCCTCATCATGTGCTTTGTTTCTTGCAGCCAGTCTCTGCTTGTTGCAAGGTCCATTTCCTTTCACCACATTCCAGAATTCATCCCAGTTTATTTCGCCAAAATCGTAGTGCTTTCTTTCTTCATTCCATTTTAATTTGTCGTCAGGCAGCGTCATGCCCAACACTTTAATCTGTTCGGCAATCATATCTACAAATTGCTGGCGCAGTTCGTCATTTGTTTTTCTTTTTATTTTCCATTTCATGCTTTGGTCGTTGTTGGTGCTTTCGCTATCCTTGGGCCCAAACATCATCAGGCTTGGCCACCACCAGCGGTTAATAGCATCCTGACACATGGCTTTTTGCTCATCCGTTCCTTTACTTAAAACCAACAAACTTTCAAACCCCTGGCGCTGGTGAAAACTTTCTTCTTTACAAATACGCACCAAGGCTCTGGCATAAGGGCCATAACTGGTGCGGCATAGCATTACCTGATTTAATATAGCTGCCCCATCAACCAGCCAGCCAACAGCGCCCATATCGGCCCAGGTTAAAGTTGGATAATTAAAGATGGAAGAATATTTTGCTTTACCACTGTGTAAATCGGCAACCATTTCATCCCGACTGCTGCCCAGCGTTTCGGCAGATGAATACAGGTATAAACCATGCCCGGCTTCGTCCTGCACTTTTGCAATAAGAATGGCTTTGCGTTTTAAAGATGGAGCCCTGCTTATCCAATTGCCTTCGGGTAGCATACCCACAATTTCGCTATGTGCATGCTGACTTATTTGGCGGATGTTTGTTTTACGGTAGGCTTCTGGCATCCAGTCTTTTGGTTCAATTTTTATTTCTTTATCAATTTTATCCTGAAAAATTTTCTCAAGGTCTTGTATCGACATAATTATTACTTTAAGGGGCGAAATTAGTACAAAAAACTAACAAGCGTTAGTTAAAGACTTAAATAATGAAATATTTACTGCTGAATTTACAATTGCTTTATTCATATACAGCTTGGGAAAGTCTTTCATTATATTCATCCAAAGCGTCGCTAAGCAGCATCACAAATTCGCTTTTGGTAATGGTTGGTTTAGTAAATTTTGATAGGTTGATGTTTGTTAAGCCAAAAACCTGCTTTAACATGATGCCGGCATTTTTGCCATTTGCCGGTTTGCTGGCTTGCAGTAATCCAGCTTTATTGGTTATATCTATTTTGTAATCTTCTATCAAAGTTTTTACATCGGGATAATAGCAATCACTTGCTTTTACATCTTTAACCTTACCAATAACTGCGTACTTATGCGAAAAAATATCAAAGCCAGAAAACTTAACTTTTGCTTCAATTTTTATTTTTTCGGTATTGGTCTTGTCAATTATGGTATATTTTTTTAATTCACTAATAACTCGCAGACAGCTGCTCATTATTTGGGCCAATGCCCCGTTGGTAAGCGTTTGGCTGCCACCAAATGTTGTTAAACTGCAGGGTGCTACATTAATGGAATAGCGCTCCAGCAAACTTTGTAATGGAATATAACATGCATCCGTTGGTTTTACATCTTTTAATACAGATATTGATGTAAACACATAATCCGAACATACATCGCAATTGGACGATGTTGCAATTCGTGACTGACCAAAACCTGCAAAAGCAGGTAATACAAAAAGAACTGAAATCAATTTTTTCATGTAGATAAATTTAGGCCTATAAAATTACTGTATATGTTTTTAGAGTGTTGTACCCATCAATGGGTATTTTATCTATTTTAAATATTTATTTAGATGAAATAACAATACTATACCCAGTTATTTTTATGTGCAAGATTTATTATTTGGGCTTTGCTATTCACGTGTAATTTCTGGTAAATGTTGGCAATGTGTTTGCGGATGGTAAGAACACTTATGTCGAGGATGGTGGCTATACGCTTAGCATCGTAACCCGTAATGGTATGTTGTAAAATTTCTTTTTCTCTTTGCGTAAGGAGATCACTAATCATATCTGTGGCGGTATGATGTAATGTATTTTGTAATTCGGAATTACTTAACAACATTAATGCTTTACGGGCAATAGCAGCACTCATGGGTGCACCACCACTTTCTAAAACATTTGTTATGGCATTGTGTAACGATACAGCACTTTCATCTTTAAGCATATAACCATGTGCTCCTGCTTTTATAGCTTCAAAAATTTTATCGTCATCATCAAAAACAGTTAGCACAATAAAATAAATTTGTGGATACAATGCTCTGGCAATCCTGATTGTTTGCACGCCATCCATTTCCGGCATTTCCAAATCCATAAAAATTACCTGTGGCATTTTTTCATGAGGCAGCCCCTTCAATTGCTCTAAACAATCGTTGCCATTTACAGCAATAAAACAAAAATCCAGGTCTTCAAACTGTTTTATTTTATCAGAAACGCTGCTTCGGTTTACAGCTTTGTCGTCTACCAATCCAATTTTTATAGCTTTATTCATGCTCATATTTTCGTTTTACAAAGTGAAGGTTTTTGTAATTATATGCTATACTTAATTTGTATTAGTCAGTAAAATTAAACTCGTTCCATTATTGTCTTGAGTAATAATATCTAAGTGCATCCCAGCTTCTTTTGCCCTGGCTTTCATGTTTAGAAAACCGTTGCCTCCGGTATTGTCTATTGTATTACTTATGCCTATTCCGTCATCGGTAATTTCTAAACTAACAGTTTCTGTACTTTTTATATTAAGGGTGATGTTTGAAGCATGACTATGTTTCAACGCATTGTGAACAGCCTCCTGTACAATACGGAAAATACTTAATGCATGTTGAGAACTTAGCCGTGCATCATTTTTTATTTCTTCGTTTATGTGAAACTGTATGTTACTGTAACTGGGTTGTAGTTTGTTAACATAATTTTTTATGCGATCGCTTATTCCGGTGATGGTTATATTTTCTTTATTCAGTACCCAGATGGTATCTCTAAGCGAACTAATAATTTCTTGTGAGTGCTGCTGCAGGTTTTGGAGTGATTCATTGTTTTTTTGAAAACCGCTATCCGTTATTTTTTCCACATCGGCCCGTATGGCCGATGCGTATGCACCAATATTGTCGTGCAAATCGGCGGCAATGCGTTTGCGTTCATGTTCCTCGGCATCAATGATGGATTGGGTTGCAATCCTCTTTTCTTCATCCAGTGCCAGTTGCATCTTTATAGTTTGTTTGCGGTTGTAATTTTTAAACCCAAGCCAAACAATAATACTTATCAAGGCGACAAATAAAGCAGAACCAAACAGCCAGTAATTTTTTACAGTAAGATTTAATTTTTGCTCAATAATTGTTTTCTCCTTTTTTTGCGCCTCATTTTTCGCCTGCATTTCTACCAGCATTTTAGAGGAGTTAATATTATTGAAACTATCTTTTAAGGCAATAATGTACTCTAATGTTTCACCATACTTTTCTTTATTACCGGCAGCTTTATAATTTTCGGCCAGTGAATGGTAAATCATTAACAGTTGAGATGAAAGCCCG
>JBBQPX010000091.1:0-9323 GCA_038216775.1 Chitinophagales bacterium | reverse complement strand
ATCCAGGCCCGCAGGGTGGAGGAGTAGGAAGTCGTTCATTTTCCGCATCAAGAAGCGACCACCAGGCTTTAGCTGAACTTGGTTTCATTGTGGTTATCATCGATGGCGCTTGTAACCCTGATAGGTCAAAATCATTTCATGATGCTTGCTACGGCAATATGGGCGATAATACGCTGGCAGACCAAGTAGCAGGTATCAGGCAACTGGCCGTTTTGTATCCTTATATCGATGTAAACAAAGTTGGCGTTTGGGGGCATTCGGGTGGTGGTTTTGCAACTGCTGATGCCATGTTTACGTATCCAGATTTTTACAAGGTTGGCATTTCTGAATCTGGAAATCATGAAAATAGGAATTATGAGGACGATTGGGGAGAAAGATACATTGGTCTTGATGTAAAAGATGCAAATGGCAAATCCAACTACGAAGATCAGGCTAATCAGAATTTTGCAGGTAACCTTAAAGGCAAACTACTACTTGTGCATGGCGGAATGGATGATAATGTGCCTCCATATAATACCTACCTTGTAGTTCAGGCTTTACAAAAAGCAAATAAGGATTTTGATTTAATAATTTTTCCAAACGCACGCCATGGTTACGGTGCAGACAGTTACTATATGATGCGCAAGCGTTGGGATTATTTTGTTACAAATCTTATGGGAGCGGAGCATCCCAAAGAGTTTAAAATAAAAATGAATTAAATTTTATTTTGGAAATAATTTAAAGGCTGGTTTACACAACCAGCCTTTTCTTTTAAGTAAATATTTTAAGTAGAGAATCATAAGTAGCACCGTTCATTAGAATCAAAATAATAACTCTATTTTAATTTCAGCACAATGCCAGCCTGTATTACATTAATATCGTTACCAACTTCAACATTAAAGCCAAATACTGGTGTAACAAAATAAGATGCTCCAATAAAACCTGCAAATACAGGGCTCACGTTACTTTCGTTTACGGTGCCATTTTTATTGTATTTAATGTTGTGAAAACCTGCACCGGCTGCAAGGCCAGCATAAGTATCCAGCCCTTTTACCTTCCAGCCATAATGCCATGCTGAACGCCCTGCAACTACAATTGTTCTGGTTTTGTAATCATTGTAAACGCTGCCCCCATTCGAAAATGAAGCGCCCACTTCGCCACCCAAAGAAATTGTACCGGGCCCGGCTTTCCACAAGCCAACCTCAATTACGGCTTTTGTGCCAAAAGGAGAATTATAATAATTACCCTCATATTGGTTTCCTACACCAACGCCTGCACTAAAAGTTACAGTTCCTTTTTCAAATTGATGGGTTGTTTGTGCTGAAACAATGCCTGATAAGCACAAAGCAAACCCAAATAATGCTGCTGATATTATGTTTTGTTTTTTCATAAAATGATCTTAACAAATACTATACCAAGTAGTTTTTTCTTATTATTGTACTACGTTAATTTTTACCTAACGATAGTTTATTATTACAGATTTGATTTTAAAATAAGCATTTTTATTTAACCGATTGTTGTTTTTTACAAAGAGAATTTCCCTAACTTTCAATTATGAAACATTTTAAATTTTACTCCAAAGAAGATATTTTATCGCTGACAAAAGTGCGCCGTTTTGAAACAAAAATGGGCGAGCGGGTTAAGTTTTTAAAACCCGATGGAGAATGGCCGGAGGTTTTGCAAAACAGCGATGCAAAGTATGTGGTATTGGGTATTCCCGAAGATTTTGGTGTAAAAGCAAATTATGGCGTTGGAGGAACTGAAACGGCATGGCAATCCTTTTTAACAACTTTTTTAAATACCCAAAGCAATGATTTTTTAAGTGGTGAAAATATTCTGGTACTCGGACATTTTGATTTTGGCGACGTAAAATTTTTAATTGAAAATAATGCATACAATGAAGAAGAAAAGATAAACGCCTATCGCCATGCGCTGAACCTGGTTGATGAAGAAGTGGAAGATTTAATTAAAGTAATTGCATCGGCTAAAAAAATACCGATTGTTATAGGCGGTGGCCAAAATAATGCATATCCGATTATTAAGGGCGTTGCCAAAGGCTTACACAAGGCTGATGTACTACCGCTATCGCAGATTAACTGTATTAATATGGATGCACATGCCGACTATAATGTGGCAGAAGGCAGGCACAATGCAAATGCTTTTCGCTACGCGGAAGAAGATGGATATCTGGGTAAATATTGCATAATTGGCCTGCACGAAAGTTACTTAGCGCAAAGTGTTCTCATGGACATTCATAATAACCCATTTATAGATTACATTTCTTACGAAGAAATATTTATTCACGAACGCAAAAACTTTATTCAGGCAGTGGCCCATGCTACTGGGTTTACAGAAGATAGTTATACCGGAATTGAGCTTGATTTAGATTGTATTGAAAATACTTTAAGCAGTTCAATTACGCCATGTGGCATATCGCCACTTTTAGCCAGAAAATATATAACGTTTACAGCACAGGATTCCAAAGTAGCATACCTGCACATAAGCGAAGGTGCAACACAAATGGCCGATGGCAGAAAAAATGAATCTACCGGAAAATTGATAAGTTACCTCGTTAGTGATTTTGTAAAAGAGTTAACGCAGGATTAATTTTTTTTCTCAATAATTTATCTCTGATTTTTAAAAACGGTTTTTCTATAGTGTATCGTAATATCAATGCGCCAAATATTGAGAAGATAATTATAAGCAGCATCATCCAGTAACTTTTTTCACTCAATCCCATTTTACCGAAATAAACAAGACATACATGCCTTACTCCTTTGTGAATTAAGTAAATAGAATAGGAGAGTATTGCAATAGATGAAGTTATCCTTGACTTAAATTTATATAAAAAACAGCCCGGGCTTATTGCAGCCACAACCATAAAGCCAAAACCAATAGCAATTAAGGGAAAGCCGAAAATATTCGCATTGAATCCAACTCTTATTTTGCAAACAAAATAGGCAGCAGTTAAAATCATTATTCCAAATAAAAGCAAAAAATTAGCATACTTAGTCATTTTTTCTTTTAAAGTAGGATAAAAAACTACCAACCCCGCAATGCTAATTCCGGTTAAAAGCCCGTCTAATCTTGTATAAGTTGGATAATAAATCCATGTAATCCAAAAGTCACTATATTCTCCATCAGCCTCAATTAAAGGCTCCATATAATTATACCATAGGTATAAACGGAATAAGCAGGTAAAAAGAAAAAATGCAAGCAGAATATAAACTCCTTTTTTTGCGATCTTAAAATAAACAGATGCTATAATGATTAAAGGGAAGAGTAGATAAAATTGTTCTTCAACACAAAGCGACCATGCATGAGAAAAGGTTCCATTAATTGAAGGGTCTAATCCAATATTTTGGGTAAAAGTTAAAAATCTCCACAAGGCAGGCAGGCTTTCTCTTTCCCTAAAAACCGGTACCAAAAAATATATAGCAAGCACAACCAGATAAACAGGAATAATTCTGAAAAAACGTTTTATAAAAAACTGTTTTAGTGAAATAGTATTTGTTGACTTTAACTCTGTAAACAGTTGCCTGGCAATTAAAAAGCCACTTAATACAAAAAACAGATCAACGCCCACCCAGCCAAAATCTTTAATATTCCATCCCCAATCCGGCATATCTATTACATTGGGGTAATGAAAAAAGAAGACCCATGTTATTGCCAATGCTCTTAAATGATCAAGTCCATGTAGTTTTTCGGCAGCAGGGTTTTGCAGATTAGTCAAGGGGAATATTAATTATTCAGGTGACCTTATATCTATTTCAATTGATCTGAAATTTCCTTTTCAGTTGCAACTCCATCTTTGCGCCAAACCTGTTTGCCATCTTTAAAAATAATAAACACTGGTAACGCAGTTACTTTGTACTGTTTTAAAATATCCTGGTCTTTGCCGCCATCAACTTTTAGTAGTGTGAATTTACCATTGTTTTTATCGCCTACGCTTTTTAAAACTGGCTCCATTTGTTTGCAAGGTGGGCACCATGTAGCACCAAAATCAATCAACACGGTTTTTGAAGCATTAATGCCTGCATTAAGTTCATCAATTGTCATTTGCTTTTCATTGCTGCTCCCTTCCAAAGGTAGGCTGGCAGCACGCCAGGCGTTTGTGCCTCCGGCAAGTTCATATACATTTTTATAACCTTCGCTACGCATTTTAGCAGCTGCAGCGCCACTTCTACCTCCTGAAAGACAATACACATAAACGGGTTTATTTTTATCCACAAAAGATAAGCGTCGTGCAAATTCTGCTTTATCATTCCAGTCTGCCTGCATTGAATTTTTTATATGCCCCGAAAAATATTCAGCAGGAGTTCTTACATCCAACACCTGAATGTTTTGTTTGGTGGTAATCTCTTTTTGAAATTCTGCCGCAGTTAAAGCATTTTGTCCCTGTGCTGTGCATGAAAAAATCAACACAGAAAAAAATAGGATTGCTATAATATTATTTACCAGTTTCATGTTCTCTTTTTTTTGCAAATTTACTTTATTAATTCCTTAAGCTCCGCATCTGATACGGTTAATAAATTCACTTTTGGTAAACGTTTGGTTAACTCACGCCAGTTAGCATCTTTCTTATATATTTTCTGAAGTAGTGTTGATGCTTTTGCAACCTGTTTATTGTTTGCTAACGTAATGGCTGTCCAGTATTGCATTTCAAGGTTTTCAGGAAACATCTTCATGGCTGCGCCATATTCATCCATCGCCAGTTTCATGTCATTTTTCTCCGTGGCCAAGTCACCTTTATCCATGTGTTCGTAGGCACGGTATAATCTTAACAGCCTGTCCATCTCATCAAGCGGAGCTTTGTTATCATCAACACGCAAATCAATCAGGCGTTCGTTCCAAGGTTGTCCGTTGCTTTTACCGGCAACTACCAAAATCGCGGCAGATTGTTTTCCGCGTATATCTCCGCCTGCTGCTTGTGCTGCTTTTAAGGTTATTAAAACCCTTTCAGCCAAAGGTTTTGCTTCACTGCCTTCAAATGCGGCTGACATTGCTCTATTAACTTTGTCAGTTAGCATCATATTGCTTTGTACCGAATAATTTTTGCCAACGATATTGCCGGCAAAGTCAATACAATTTTTGCCCGTGTAAGAATTTACATTGCCGTTTGCATCAATCATAGCAACTTGTCTTACTTCACGTCCTTCATCAGCAGCAAGTAATTCCTGCAGGGCCTCCGGTGCCGTTTTGCCCTTTTTTATCAATTCTAATCCTTTAATACCATAACTTTTATTTACAAAAGATTGTGTAGCCACAACGCCTACACCAGCTTCGCCCCAGCTAACGGCAGTACCCACGCTAAACCAATGGCTTTGCACGCCCACAGCCATTTCGCCGGTTACAGGGTCTCTGGCCACAATGGAAAACGTATGTGCAAGGCCTGCATCTTTTTTAAAAAATTGGGCTGTTGATTCTTGCGCAGCAAATAAAACAATGCATATTATTGTCAGGTTTTTCATCATAAAAAATAATTTATTTTAAAGCTACAAATAAAAAAGCCATCCCGCTGTAAACGAGATGGCTAACAATATAATTTATATGATTTTAAGCTTCCGGAGAAAGGTATTGCGCAAACGCATATCCTTCTTCACCATCTTTGGTTTTCACTTTCCACCAGCTATCATCAGTTTTTTCAACCAAAGTAACTGTTTCGCCATGAGCAGCCTTACCAACAATTTCGCCTTCTGTAGAAGGAGTGGACCTGATGTTAAGGTTAGAAGAATCAGTTGTTACTTTCAATTGAGCGCCTGCTGCAGCTTTAACGTCGATATTCATCATTAAATCGCCGCTTGCCATGTTTGGGTCAATTTTAGAATATAATGCCCAAAGTGCATCATAATCTGCCGTGCTTTTAGCGGTTCCGCTAATGTGTAATACACCAGCCTGTTCGCCAGAAGAAAGGTTTTCAACGCCTAAAGTAGTTGCTGACTGCAATAGTTCAGCGTATTTATCTGTTAATGCCATCTTATTTGTTTTAAATTGTAATTAATTATTTTTTATCCGTTAAACCGCTAACATCAGATTGAACTTTAGCAGATGCTAACAACTGCATGATAGTCATTCTTTGAGCTTTAGATACTTCACCTTTCAATACAGCTTTATCAGCAGTAAATTCAACAGTTACACTTTTCATATCCTTAAGGCCATCTTTTACTTTTTGTTGAGTAGCAGCGTCAAGTGTAGTTGTCATAGAAACTGGAGGAGCTACAACTACAGGTGGAGTTACTGTAATGTTATTCACAACTGATTTTACACCTTTTTCGCCTTTGATGTCACTTTCTGCTTTTGCTTTTGCTTCTTCGCTTTCAACAACACCCGTTAAAGTAACAACACCTTCTGCTACAGTTGCAGTAATGCCAGTCGCTTCTTTAGCTTGTACATTTTTTTGAATGTCTGCATCTTTTGGCTTGCAGCTAACAAATAGCATAGTTGCCGATACAACGACAGCCATAAGTAATTTAGTCAATTTCATTTTGTTTGTTTTTTAAGATTAAAATTTAGTTATTAAGACGATTTAGTTTGTTTCAAAATTATAACTTATTCCGATATTATGTATTTCTATTTCTTAGACTTTAAAATATAGAAAATGGTTGCGTGATAAAAGATCAAAGACATCCCAATCTTCCACCGTCAACAGGCAGGTTTATTCCATTTATATAAGCCGCGGCCGGTGAGCATAAAAACGCCACTGCCGCACCAAATTCTTCCGGCTGCCCAATTCTTCCTGCAGGAATTTCGGCAACTAATTGTTTTAAAACCTCTTCTTCACTAATATTGCCCGCATTTGCCTTTGAGGAAATCACATAATCGGCCCTTACCGTTTTTGTAAAGCCAGGTAGTACATTATTAACAGTAATACCAAAGGGCCCCAATTCAGTAGCTAGCGTTTTTGCCCAATTGGCAACGGCAGCCCTTATCGTATTGCTAACACCTAAGCCCGCCAGCGGGATTTTTACCGAGGTAGAAATTATATTGATAATCCGCCCAAACCTAGCCTGTTTCATCCCGGGCACTACTGCCTGCGCAAGATTGTGGTTATTTATAAGATGATTATTAAAGGCTGATAAAAATTCTTCAGGTTTTGCACTAAGTGCTGGTCCGCCAACCGGTCCGCCTGTATTATTCACTAATATGTGTACCAAATTATCTTTGGCAAAATTATCAATAGCTGCTTTAACTGCATCTGTATCAGTAAAATCTGCCACAAGGTATTGATGTTGTTGCCCTTTTGAGCTGTCAACAGTTTTGATAACTTTTTTTAATTTGTCCTCATTTCTAGCCACAAAAACGATATTGGCACCCATTAGTGCAAGTTCAACTGCGCTGGCGTAACCAAGTCCTTGTGTACTACCGCACACTACGGCGGTTTTATTCTCAAGATTAAGATTCATGTAAATGATTTGTATAAAGCTACTATAAAATTATTTTCAGAATCATCGATTTTTTGGATTCGCTCTTAATCCCCTGCTGGTGAGGTTTTATCTTCAATTATTTTTTTCTTAATCATATCTTTTACAATTAACAGCCCGTTTTCATGCGCCAGCATATCGGTAGTATATGGGTCGAAAGATTTTGTTTGTACTGAATAAACGAGCTTTTCATTTTTTGTGTCAAACAAATTTCCTTCCATATAATAGTTTGTAGTTTTAGCGTAGTAGCCAGGCATTAGTACTCTTTCAATCGCATTGGAATAATAGTTATCAAGGTTTCAATACTTACCTTCAGTTTGATTGAAATATCCTCCTGGATAATAGGTCTCTTCTTTCTCTTTATTTAATAAAACCAAAGTCATCACCGCATCCACAGCAGTGGAATTGTATTGGTCAACTATTTCCTTTGCAGTAAGTTTTGAGTACGCTTTTTCTTTGTAAACCTGAAGGGATGAAATGGCATAGTAGCCTTTGCTTAAGAGGTCGTTAACTAAGTGTGTTTCAAGTTGTTGGCGTAAAGTGCTGTCAGTTTCGCCTAAAATAGCCCACACCATTATATTGTGAAACGGCTTGTTATTATATTCAGGCGATTTCCACGAAGATGAAACGCTGGTGGTTTTGCAACTTGATAAAAATGCAGCAATGCCAATCAAGGCTATAATCTTAAATAATTTCATATTGATAATTTTTCTAAAATTAGCAACGAGGGTAAATCTATTCTATGATTTGCAACATCACCCACACCAATCTTTATCATAAAAGGTTAAGCTGCCCGCCAGCCATTTATTTGCCCACATTTTTAGTATTTATGTGGATAATTCATCCTTCACATAAATCCATCCATTCAGTTATATTCGCAGCACTGAAAATTTGAAATAATGGCAGAGAAAGGGTTAAATGATTATAACGAGGAATCCATACGGAGCCTTGATTGGAAGGAGCATATACGGTTACGCCCCGGTATGTACATTGGTAAACTAGGAGATGGTGCAAGCCCGGATGATGGTATTTATGTGCTGGTTAAAGAGGTAATTGATAACTGTATTGATGAACATACCATGGGTTATGGTAAGCATGTTGATGTAACTATTAAAGACAAAATTATTACCGTAAGAGATTATGGCCGCGGTATTCCCTTGGGGAAAGTGGTTGACGTGGTAAGCAAAATAAATACCGGTGCCAAATACGATAGCAAAGCTTTTCAAAAGAGTGTGGGATTAAATGGTGTGGGTACCAAAGCAGTAAATGCATTAAGCAATTATTTTAAAGTAACTTCTTTTAGAGACGGCAAAGAAAAAACTGCAGAATTTGAAAGAGGCGTTCTTACGCAGGAACATAAGGAAGTAAAAACTACTGAAGAGAATGGTACATTGGTAACTTTTACCCCTGATGATAAAATTTTCAAACACTTTCATTACGTACAGGAATATCTCGACAATCAATTCTGGAATTACTGCTACCTGAATGCAGGTTTGGTAATGAACCTGAATAATAAAAGATATGTTAGTAAGAATGGGCTGCTCGATTTACTGCAACGCAAAACAAATGAAGATGAAATCCGCTATCCCATCATTCATTTAAAAGGAGAAGATATTGAAGTGGCCTTTACGCATGAAAATGACTACGGCGAGGAATATTACAGTTTCGTAAACGGACAGTTTACAACCCAAGGTGGAACGCACCTCGCTGCCTTTAGAGAAGGTTTTGTAAAAACAATACGTGAGTTTTATAAGAAGGATTATGATGCAACTGATATACGTGGAAGCGTTTGTGCTGCATTGAGTGTAAGAGTGCAGGAGCCTGTGTTTGAGAGCCAGACAAAAACAAAATTAGGCTCGCTGACTGTTTCTGAAGGAGGCCAAAGCATACGTAATTTTATTGGCGAATTTTTAGGGAAAGAGC
>JBBQPX010000090.1:0-9350 GCA_038216775.1 Chitinophagales bacterium | reverse complement strand
AAAGGGACCACTCTAAAAGATAGGCAGAAATGTAGGAAATAGCATCTTCTTTTCCATTGCCATTTGCATTTTCTATCCAAATAAAGCCACAGAATGCAACAGAAAGAAAAACCCAAAAAACAGTCTGTATTAAAGCGGCTTTTAAACTTACCACTTTGTTCTTTTTACTCAATAGCCCCAAATCGAAAATTAATGCCACTACAATTACAGCACAAAATACAATATATATTATTTGTGTTTTACTCATCAGTTACGTGTATATTTTTTTCTGCGTACAAATTGATAAATCAATGCAAATAATAAAACAAGTATTACGGGCACAAGAATATTTATCAGTTTCCAGGTATTTGCTTCGTCTTCAACTTTCTTTTTATCGAGTAAACGTAAAGTATAATCTTTTGCTTTGGCATCAGTAAGGTTTGATGTATTTATAAGATAGTCTAAACAATTCTGTAAAAAATCTTTATTGGCAAAAGCAAACTCACGTTGCGAACCATAAGTGTATGGATTGAGCCCCATTGGTATGGGATTACCTTTTACCACAGAATTTAAAACAATATCTCCATCAGCTACTATAATCATCTTATTATCTGCAATGCATTGCGGCAAAAAAGTTGCCCCATAATTACCAAGGCTATCGCTCATTGCCTGCGAAAGGCGGTTGTTATACAATGATTGAAATTTGCCTTCCAGCAAAACTGCTGTTGGAATATTTGACTTTTTAAACTTTTCGTTTTCAGGTGCATTCACATTTTCAGCAACACTTATTAATGCTGGTGTACCAATTGTTCTTGAGTTTGGAGATGTGCTTAACAGCACCGTTTTTTTAATGCCTTCGGCACCAACGGTATCGATAGAGTTTACAAAACGGCCACTTACAAAACCCAAATTTTTATTAATTGGATGATTTGATTTTGTTTCAAATACCGGAAAATAATTCCAAGGCAACAATTCAAACTGACCGTTGCTATTTACATCAAATGGAAGAAAATCGCATTGCAAATCCATTACTAAATCGGAGTTAATTCTTGCGCCGTATTTAAACATTAAATCATCCAATTCCAGCCCACGGTCGTAAGCAATTACCTGTCCTTTCTTTGTTTGCAGACTATCAAGCTCAGCATTTAGTTTATCTACAAACATTAATACTTTACCACCACGCATTACAAATTGGTCAATTTTCAATTTTTCTAAATCAGTAAAAGCAATGGTAGGTTTTACGATAATTAAAGCCTGGACAAAATCGGGTATCCTCGGCACTTGATTCAAGTCTCTAGGCGAAAAATTATACTGCGTTTTCAAAACATTTTCCGAAAGGTCGTAAGTTCTGCCATCCATGGGTTCGCCATTGCCTCCCGAGTATATCACGTTCGGTTTTTCTTTTTGCGTGATTTTATCAATAGCATTTATGAAATTAAATTCCATCAAAGCTTCTGCACTGTTAATTTCAGGATAAGTAATGGCTTTTGTTTTGCCCTGGTAAATCATTACCGGCAACACATTTTCTTTATAATGTACAAAAGCAACAGGGTAGATATTTTGCTGCTGCTGCCCTTCTTTTATTTGGGAGGTAAGATTTATCGGGTAAAACCCTAATGCGCTTAAAGTATCGCCCCAGGTTACGTTCGTGTTTTCAACAGTTTCATCAGGACTGATAAACTTGTACTGTATTTTTTTGCCTGCAATCTCTTTAAACTCGGTAAGTACCTCATCTGTGCTAAGTGCCAGTTTTTTAAAGCCGCTTGGGAAATTCCCTTTTAAAAAAACATCAATTTGCACTACATCATCCAGCTTTTGCAAAACTTTTTTTGTTGGGGCTGAAAGTGTAAATCTCTTTTCATTAGTAAAATCAATACGGGTATGATACAAGGATGCCAGCCAGTTAACAGCAACCAATGCCACGATGGTTATTAATAACCAAAGTTTACTTTTCCATATTTTTTTTATCATCGAATTCATAGCCCCTATCCCCTAAAGGGGGATGATTACGTTTTATTAAATTATTTTTTATGCAGATTCTTAACTGTTATCAATAAAAAAAGAAAAATGATACTTACAAAATAAACCAAGTCACGACTATCTAAAACTCCCCTGCTCATGCTTCTATAATGAAAATCGATACCCAGCATTTCAACATAATAATCTACACCGTTTGCAAAAAAAGGAAGTTTACTCAAGGCATTAAAACCAAAATATAAAATTAAGCATGCAAATGCGCTTATTAAAAAAGCAACAACCGCATTACTGGTAAATCCGCTGCAACAAAGGCCGATAGCTGAAAATACAGCGGCCAATAAAAAAAGGCCGATGTAACTACCCAATATTCCACCACTATCAATACCACCTACTGCACTTAAAGCTTTAATAGTAACAATATAAATGACGGTGGGGATGATTGCTAGAAACAATACAATCAGAATAGAAAAATATTTGCCCAAAACAATTTGCCAAGCTGATAAAGGTTTTGTTTTTAGTATTTCGAAAGTGCCAGCCTTAAATTCATCAGATAAGGAACGCATGGTAATTGCGGGAACGAGAAACATTAAAATCCATGGAGCCAGTTCAAAAAATTTATCAAGCGAAGCGTACCCAAATTCAAAAATGCTGCTATCGGGCAGCATAAACAGAAAAATGCCGTTTATGAGCAAAAAAAGCACAATGGCTATATAGCCGGTAAGGTTGCTAAAAAATTGGTTCAGTTCTTTTTTACAAATACTCCACATGAATTTTTAAAATTGCTGCAATTTACTATTTATGAGGTTAATATAAACTTAATAAGCCTGCGTTTAATAATAAACTCATGCAGCGATTTTAAAAAGCATAGTGTCATATATAAAGGAAACCAGAAATTAAATAATTATATACATAGCCCCAGCAAGGCGAGTTTTGCTTATTACCAATACCAAGTGCAAAATACCCTGTCATTTTTTTGACAGGGTATTTAATTTTCTGCCATTCACATGCCGATTAAGCAGTATGCTTAAAAAATGTGGCACGCTTTTCCTTACAATATAGAAAACACTAAAAATGAAAAAGATTATTGTAATGCTGTCCATCATTCTTATTGGATTACATACGCAAGCGCAAAAGAAGGTACCTATTGCTGTACCACCTCCACCGCCGGGTTTGCCAACTCCGCCACCTCCACCGGGCACTAAATTCGTTGTAGTAAAACCGGGCCACAGAGTAGCACATCCCAGCCATCATCGTAGTTATACCAAGAATGGTTATTACTACTATTATAAAAATGGAAAGTATCATAAAAGGAAAAAACATTAATTACTTAGGCAAGTAAATAAATTAAAGCGTGGATTAATCTTCACGCTTTTTTTTGCCCGATATTTAATTTTTAAAGCTTTATGGATTAACTAAAGGTTTGCATCTTATCATACTTCTATACATTAAACTAAAAAATCTGAGTATGAAAAAGACAATGCTAGTGCTATTTGTGTGTGCCTTTTCAACACATATTATGGCGCAAAAAACAACGAAGAGTAAAACAGCACCATCATCTACAACATTATCAGCAGATGACGTGGCTCCTCCTCCTCCTCCTCCACCACCACCTCCTCCTCCTACGCCGCCACCACCACCTGACATGGTAAAGTTTACTCCACCCGTGATAGCTAATGATAAAGGCTACGATATTTCTGTGCATTATAACAACGGAAATAATGTGGTGTATATGAAAAAGAAAGGGGTAACAGAAAAGGTTTCAATGACAAAATGGAACGCCAATAAAAGTTTTTATGAAAATAAGTATGGCTTGCTTCCTCCTCCACCTCCACCTCCGCCGCCGCCAGCACCACCAGCACCGCTGGCTCCTCCTGCGCCAGCTTCTGAATAAATAACAATAAAAATGCCTCCTGAAAATCGGGAGGCATTTAAAATATTTTTATTATTTAGTATTATTAAACTGCAAAACTCTCTCCACAACCACAGCTTCTACTTGCATTTGGATTGTTGAAATAAAATCCTTTTCCATTCAATCCATCGCTGAATTCAAGTTCGGTATTAACCAAGTACAAGAAACTTTTAAGATCGCATACTATTTTAATTCCCTTATCCTCAAAAACCTGATCCATGGGTTTTACTTCGGTATCAAAATCCATTTTATAGCTAAGTCCGCTGCATCCACCACCAACAACACCCACTCTTAAAAAATGGCTATCATCGCCGGCAACGCCAGCTTCGGCCATAAGTTGTAATACTTTGGCTTTTGCTTTATCGCTGATGTATATGCTGTTATCTGTTGCTACCATTTTTAAAGTTTTAAGTTAAAGGTTATAAGTTTTAAGTTATGCATTCAACTTATAACTTATCACTCATAACTTATAACGGTTTTAATGCACCACACTCTCCTCAAACTTAATTTCTTCCAAACCGTTTTTAACACGGTAGTCGTTTATGGCTGATTTAATAGCATCTTCGGCCAAAACACTACAATGGATTTTTACCGGAGGAAGATTTAATTCTTCCACAAAATCCATGTTGTCAACTTTCAATGCCTCATCAACACTTTTCCCTTTTAGCCACTCTGTAGCTAAAGATGAAGAGGCAATTGCTGATCCGCAACCAAATGTTTTAAATTTTGCATCGGTTATCATACCTGCATCATCAACTTCAATTTGCAAACGCATTACGTCGCCACACTCTGGTGCACCAACTAAGCCGGTACCTACATTTTTTGCACTTTTATCCAACGTACCAACATTCTTAGGATTTTGGTAGTGGTCGATTACTTTTTCTGAATATGCCATTTTGTGTGCCCCAAACCCCTAAAGGGGCTTTTGTACTCTGCTGGAGCCGACAGGTTTTTAATTTTATAAAAGAACTTTTTATTGTTAGACTTTTAAGTTCCCCCTTTAGGGGGCGGAGGGGGCTTCCTTTAATGGGCAGCCCACACAATACTATTCAAATCTATGCCTTCTTTATACATTTCCCAAAGCGGACTCATTTCTCTTAACTTTAAAACGGTTTCACTAATAGCTTTGATCGTGTATTCAATTTCTTCGTCTGTTGTAAAACGACTTAAACCAAAACGTAAAGAACTGTGCGCTAAATCATCGCCTAAACCAAGTGCTTTTAAAACGTAGCTAGGTTCTAATGAGGCAGATGTACACGCAGATCCGCTGCTTAAAGCGATATTTTTATTAAAGCCCATCAGTAAACCTTCGCCTTCTACATGCTTAAAAGAAATATTTGCAACATGTGGCAAACGATATTCGCTGCTGCCGTTAACATAAGCTTCTTCTAATTTCATCAATTCTGTTTGCAGGTGATCTCGCATTTTGCTGATGCGTTTGGTGTCTTCTTCCATATGCAGCATACAAAGTTCGCAAGCTTTACCAAAACCAACAATGCCCGGTACATTTAACGTTCCGCTGCGCATTCCACGCTCGTGGCCGCCACCATCTAATTGTGCTGTAACTTTTACCCTTGGGTTTTTACGGCGAACATATAAAGCACCAACGCCTTTTGGCCCGTACATTTTATGTGCAGTAAAAGCCATCAAATCAATACCATCTTTATTTACATCAACAGGTATTTTACCTACAGCCTGTGTACCATCTGTAAATAATAAAACACCGTGCTTACGTGCTATTGCACTTATTTCTTTCATTGGCATTACCACACCAATTTCGTTATTGGCATACATAATGGAAATTAAAATTGTTGTTGGTCTAATAGCAGCCTCCAGTTCTTTCAAATCAATCATACCATCTGCATTTACCTGCAGATAAGTTACTTCGCCGCCAGTTTTTTCAATATGCTTACAGGTATCTAAAACTGCCTTATGCTCTGTTGTAGCAGTAATGATGTGGTTGCCTTTGCTTGCATACATTTCATATACACCTTTAATACCCAGGTTATCGCCTTCGGTAGCGCCAGAAGTAAAAATAATTTCTTTAGGATCAGCACCAATCAGCTTAGCTACCTGCTCACGGGCGTAGTCCACCGCCTCTTCAGCTTCCCAGCCAAAAGGATGGTTACGGCTTGCGGCATTACCAAAATGCTGCAAAAAATAGGGTGTCATAGCTTCAAGCACCCGTGGATCCATGGGTGTGGTGGCATTATTATCGAGGTAAATAGGCAATTTCAACATAAAATCGGTGTGTTTAAAGTTTCTGTTTGTATAACGCAAATTTACTGCAAAAGGTTCTATTTTAGCGGCTCAATCGCAGGTTTACCATCATTTTACCGAATTCGTAAACCATATTATAATAAATATTACGCTGATGCTTAAAATAGAACATATTGGTATTGCTGTAAAAGAACTTGCAATATCTATTCCTTTGTTTGAAAAACTGCTTAATAGTCAGTGTTATAAGACAGAATTGGTAAATGCCGAAAACGTTAACACCGCTTTCTTTAAAAAAGGCGAAACTAAAATTGAATTGTTGGAAAGCACCGACCCAAATGGCGTTATTGCAAAATTTATTGAGCGGAAAGGTGAGGGTATGCATCATATAGCCTTTGCTGTGGAAGATATTAAAGCCGAAATGCAACGCCTGCAGGCTGAAGGCTTTGTATTATTGAATGAAGAACCTAAAGCTGGCGCAGATAATAAACTGGTTTGCTTTTTACACCCTAAAGGGACTAATGGGGTTTTGGTGGAATTGTGCCAGGATAGAAATTAATTTATCGTATTAATATTATTCAAAATTAAGCAACTCGGTAACTGGCACTTCTAATTTTTCTGCAATTAATTTCAAATAAGATATTGAAAAATTAACTTTACCAAGCTCCATCCGGTTTATTTGTGAATAATCAGCATAATCGCATTCAAAGGCTAAATTTTCCTGACTCATATTTCTTTGCATTCGTATTTGCCTGATTCGCATACCAACTTGTTTTAAAAATAACTCATCTCTAAAATATTTTTTTCTTTCTTTTTTTGGCACTTACCAAAGTGAAAAGAAAATAAACTTCTTTAATAAGGATAATTATCCTTATTTTTATTTCTTAAAATATTTCCCTTAATAAAAACGCTGTATGAATAAATCCCTAAAAAAATCCTTCAGATTACTTCTAGCAGTTGCTGTATTGGTTTACATAGGTAATTCATGCAAAAAAATTGACACTGCTAAAGAAGAGATAAACAAACAGCAAATTGATTTATTTTTACATTTACCTGAAAACCATCCGCCGGAATTGGAAATTATAATTGATGCATTCCGAAAACAATTATGCAAGGAAGATTTTACAAACTTGTTTTTACAATGGCACGGGCAGCCTCAATGGCAATCTGTTATTAAATTAAACAGGTTTACAACAAATAGTAAAACGCTTATTATTCCCACAAAATTACAAACGGGTGAAATTGTAGCTTTTATAGCAGCTACCATACTAAAAGATGGAACAGTTCAATTTGAATTACACAGAAAAGCCATGATAGAAAAAGGGAAGAAGGAGTTTAGCGTTGTTGGTTTAACCGCTGATATGAACAAATTACTATTTAAATATTTTGGTGGAAATATTGCAAATGCTGATACGGCAATAAAAAATGGAACTTCAAATTATGTTGAAGAGCCTATATGCTGGTGGAGGTACGAGCAGGTATCCTGTAATGAATCAGTTGCAAATTCGAATAACGCACCTGAATCAATTGCCATGCCACGGCCATGTTATGGCTGGGTGGAATATTGTGATGAGGGCGGTGGAGGAGGCGGGGGTGGTGGTTGCACCGATTGTGGACCTGGTGGAGGAGGCGGGGGCGGAGGTGGCGGCTGCTACCCTTTTGCGGAAGGCAATTGGTGGTATAACATTATACTGCCGCCTAATCCATGCGATAGTATTCCGCCACCGCCGCCAACACAAGAACCTTGCAGTCAATTTATTTTAAATCTGGAATTAAACGGAAACTTTGTTAATGTTATGAAGTATTTAAACTCAAATGCAGCACTTGGTTTGGACAATGAAGTTGGGTATGAAATAAGAGATATTACACAATATAATTCTGCATCTTATATACCAGGCACAGGTAGCACAAGCGAACCAACTATTCAGTGGAATTTTCCTGCCAATACAGTAACTGATGGCTTGGTTCATTCGCATTATGCTGGTTTAAACTCTATATTTACACCTCAAGATATAATTATAATGGCTCAACTTTTTATAGCTAACCATGCAAAAGATACTAACAACTTATTTTTTGCCATGACAAGTAGTTATTCATTACCATTTTTGATGAAAGTAGGTCACCCTACAATTTTTAGAGCTTTTTGTGAAAAAATTGTAGGAGCCAATGGGAATGATATTAAAAAAATGGACAATTTTGCAAAAGATTTTTATAACAAGGTTAATACAGAAAACCCTGACGTCAATGAAAGGGAATTTTTAAAAATTATTAAAGATTATGGTGCCGGAAATGGTTTACAACTTTTCCAAGGTGATAATAATTGTAACAAATGGACAAAAAGAGAAATAGATAATTTCGGTACGGTTTCAAGCGTCCCTTGTATGCCAGCCCAATAATTTACTTTCAATTATAAATAATTAAAATGAAAAATATCATTATAATAACTTTAATCTTCCTTTCAAACTCCATAAAGGCTCAATCTAGCATTTGCCCTACATTGAACTCCTTTGTGGGCGAATGGAGGTATGTAAATGGTCAAGATACAATTCGTATTTATCTACGAACTGGTGATTATACTATTCTTACTGACGGTGTTAGAAATACAAGTATAGCAATGCTTTTTGGATGGCATGAGTTTAAAAGTGGAAATACCATAATTGAAAGTAATTATACTAATCGAAATATGACATTACCGACAAACTCTAATAATGAAGTTTTACATAGTTATTCCCTTTCTTTACAATTACCACAATGCAACATTCAATCGCAGAAATTGCTAGGCAATATTACTGATATAACCCAATGCTATGAAACTAAACCAGTAATAATTATTTTTAATTCTGCTCAAACACAGCTTACTTGGAGTCAAAGGAGTAGAACTGGTTTTGGGTTTGGAACAGGTTGCTATGGTATGACGTTGCCGAGGAATTTTGTATTGACAAAACAATAATAGTATTATTGAGGTATTGTTTACATAATTTTTACCCCTTTAAGTTAAATCGTATTCATAATAAGCGATGTCATTAAAACCATATTTTGAACCCTTATTTTTACTTTTTTTTAGCAATGCATTATTTAGTCAAACGCCACCCACTATTGTAATTCCACAGTATGATGTAAATATTGTACCAGAAGCATATTTTCAGGACGATAATATTAACAAATTTACTGGTACTTGGCGATGGTTTTCAGGAACTGACACTGTTATTATTAATCTTAAAAAAATGGTGCGAACAAATAATGTTATGCCATACACCTATTACGAAGA
>JBBQPX010000089.1:0-9361 GCA_038216775.1 Chitinophagales bacterium | reverse complement strand
GAACGCCCGGACGTAATAACGAATCGGGAAGCCCAAGGTTTTTTAAAGTGGTGAGCGTCAGGCTATCAGTAGCGTTCACTATTTTATTACTTGTTTGCGTTGCGTTAATGGCTACATTAAGGTATTTAAAAGTAATCGGATTTAGTGTTTTAAAACTGATATTTACGGTGTGTCCAAACTCCTGCTTTAATGCTGCATTGCCAATGCGAATTCGAACAAGGTTAGTGAGGTCCGGTACATCTTGCAGCTGGCTTACCGATGGCTGATTTGTACGGCCACGATAGCTGATACGCAGGTTTGTTTTTTTAGAAAATGTATAAGTGAAATTTGCTGTGGGAAAAAGATTGGTATAGCGCTGTTTGGTAGCAATAACAGAGTCTTTTCCGTTTATTTGATAAATGCCCCTTATGCTTTTATTATCAATGCTGGATGATTGTACAGACGTGCCTGCCTGAAAGCTGTATTTAGGCATTATAAATCTAAAATTGCCGCCATAACGATGGGCAATAAATTCGTTGTCAAAATAATTTGTTTGCTGACGATTTACAATGTCAAACAGCTTTGTAACTTTATTATAATCAAAAGCATCTTTGTCTGAATTGCTATGTTTGTTTGTATAGGCGTAGTTTAATTCCATCACTATTTTTTTACCGAACATTTCGGTAAACGAAGTAGTAATTATATTGCTGTTACTTTTAGTTTTTTGGGTGCTTTCAAAATTCTGGTCAATTACGGCGGAAATAGTTCCATTCGGGTAGTAAAAATTAATAGGAGAGATGTTGGTTCCGCTTCCTTTGCTGTTACTTATGCTGTTAGAAAAGCCCAGGGTGAAAGTTCTGCCTGTCTTTTTAAATTTGCGCCTGTATAAAATATCGTTACCAATGTTTAAACCATCACGCTGGCTTTTGTAATTGGAAGAATTACTGTTTGCCAGATAGGTTTTGGAGGGTGTAATTGCCATGCTTGTCGCACTGTCTTCGCTATAATTTTGCGAATGTTGTAATGATACATTCGGTGTGTATAAAATAGAATTCATTGAATCGATGTAATATTCAATTTTTACATTAAACTGGTGGTTACGGTTACTGGTAACATTAATACTACTGCTGTTTTCAGTAGATGACGAGTCGTTAAAAAATGTTGCTTCTCTGTACCTGATTTGTTCTTTGCGGTTTTGTGTTTCAAAAAAATTATAGCTGCCGGTAATCTCTATTTTTTTTCCTACTTTATCTAAATAATTTATACCTGCGGATGTTGAAGTGGTTAACCCATTACCTGCAGGCAAGCTGGCATTGTTTATTTGCTTGCTGGCGCTAAAACCGCCCATTTTGCTAATAATATCGTTTGTGGTAAAGTTTTGTTTATTAATGTTGTTAGATCCTGCAACCAAGGAGATACGCCGGGTATCATAAAACCGGTTGGCTGCCAAAGCTGATTGGTAAAGTCCATCATTTCCGGCACCAACTATTGCCCTGCCAAAATAGCCTTTGCGCCTGTTTTTTTTCAAAACTATATTTATGGTTTTAGTTCTGCTGCCATCATCAATGCGGGTAAACTTAGCCTGGTCGCTCATGTCATCATAAACCTGCACACTTTGTATCATGTCGGCAGTAATATTTTTTGTCGCCATTTTTGGGTCATTGCCAAAAAACTCTTTGCCATCAATATATATTTTAGTAACACTTTCACCTTGTGCTTTTACGTTACCATCAATATCCACTTCCACGCCTGGTAATTTTTTAAGCAGGTCTTCTGCGTTAGCATTTGGTACTGTTTTAAAGGCACTGGCGTTAAACTGTGTGGTATCGCCTATTATCTGTATAGGCACTTCGCTGTTTACAACAAAGGTATCAAGCATGTGAAAATTTTTGTTCAGGATAATGTTGCCCATGTCAACCAATTGCGTGTCGCCGCTTATTTTAATAAACTGTTCGTATGTTTCAAATCCCAGTAAGCTGATGCTTATTTTATAGTTATCGTTAACCAAATTGTTAATCTCAAACGCACCTTTAGTATCTGTTAAGGTGTAAGTAGCTATACTTGAATCTTTTGTAAAAATTACAGAAACTACAGCGCTTGTAAGCGGTTCTGTTGCAGTACTATCGGTAATTTTACCCTTTACAGCACCAGAGGGCTTTTGAGCCAAGGATGAGAAAAATATCAATAAAAAGAGGGGAATTAACAGGGAAATTCTCCGCATACCAGTTTTAGTTTGCACGTTAGACGCTAATATCGTTATAAACCAGCGCATATTTGATATAAATTTATGAATGGTTATTACAGTGCAGCGTAGGCTAACATTTTTAATTATCAACTGTTTTTATGTCAGCTCTTTTAATAATCCAACTAAATCCAACGCATGGGTAAACATATCCAACGAGCCATCTTCTTTTTGCGGCCATTGTTGCTGTGGTCTGTCCCAATAAAGTTCTACACCGTTTCCATCGGGATCATTTAAATATAAGGCTTCTGAAACGCCATGATCTGCAGCACCGGAGAGTGGATAATTTTTATCTGCCAAACGCTTGTAAATAGTAGCTAAATCTTTTCTGGTTGGATAAAGAATGGCTGTATGAAATAAGCCAACGGCATTTTCCTTTGCAGGCGGCAAGCCTTTGCTGTGCCAGGTGTTAAGGCCGATATGGTGATGATAACCTCCGGCAGAAATAAAGGCAGCGCTATCACCATATGTAATGGTTATTTCAAAACCTAAAAGCCCGCAATAAAAATCAAGAGATCGTTGTAAATCTGAAACTTTCAGGTGTACATGTCCAATGCGTGTTTGGGCAGGTACGGTATAATCGTTGTTCATTTTATTGTTTCCATTTTATGTTGCAGCCAATACTTGGTTTTTGTACAGCCGAAACAGGCTCATTATTAACAAGCGCATCCAATGCCTTGCGCATATCTTTTCCGGTAACGGGTATTCCATTAACCGGTCTCGAGTCGTCTAACTGTCCACGATAAACGAGCTTTAAATTTTTATCATAAATAAAAAAATCGGGCGTGCAGGCTGCGTCAAATGCTTTTGCAGTTTCCTGCGTTTCATCATACAGGTATGGGAAAGGGTACTGTAAATCCAACGCAATAGTTTTCATTTTATCCGGCGCATCGCCGGGATGCGTAATAACATCGTTGGCACTAATGGCTGCAAAACCTATACGCTTATGTGAATAGTCATTTGCAAGCCTTATCAATTCTTCATTTATGTGCACCACAAACGGACAATGGTTACAGATAAACATGATTACTGTTGCCACATCGCCCTTAATTTGTTGCAGCGACATTTCGTTATCAGAAACGGTGTCGGGAAGTTTGAAATCAGGAGCTTCAGTTCCCAATATTTTCATAGTAGATAGTACATGTGCCATACTGTAAAGGTATTAGTTTTAGTGCGTGTTCTGTTTCAAATTTTTATGGAACGTTCTTTGTATTACCTTGATGGAGAACGTATATTATCGTAACTTTCAGCCTGATTTATTGGTTGAGTAATTATTTAAAATATGAAAAAAAATATCGGTTTAATGTTATTGGGGTTGATGATTGGATTAATGCCAGCTATGGCACAAACATCTTCAGAAATGAATAATCAGGGATTAGTAAAGTTTAATGCAAAAAACTATGCAGCAGCAATACCCGATTTTAATAAAGCCATTGAATTGGATGCAAAAAATGAGAAAGCATTTCACAACCGTGCGTTGGCAAAATATATGCTTAAAGATTATGACGGTGCATTAAAAGATAACAGCGAAGCCATTAAATTAAATCCTGCTTACAGCAATGCTTATAACGACAGAGGTATGGTTTATAACCGCCAAAATAATAGCGCTGCAGCTTTGCAGGATTTTAGCAAGGCCATACAATACAATGCATCTTATTATCAGGCATATAAAAACCGGGCAATGTTACATTATGCTGCAAAAAGTTACGATGCTGCCGACAATGATTATGCAAAGTGTATTGAGCTTAAGCCTGATGATGCGGATGGATATTTAGGACGAGGCTCTATCCAAAATAACAAAGGCAATTATTCGGAAGCACTTAAGTTTTATGATAAAGCAATTCAGTATGAACCCAACAATGTAACAGCTATTTTAAACCGCGGTAATGCAAAATATGCACTGAAAGATACGAAGGGTGCTTTAGCTGATTTTATAAAAGTAACCCAATTGCAACCAGGCAATGCCAATGTAAATTTTAACCTTGGTGTAATTTATATGGGGCAAAATAAAAGTAACGAAGCAATTGAGGCTTTCAAAAAATATAATACCTATTACCCGGCAGAATGGAGCGGTTATAAAAACACTGCTGATGTGTATTATCTTCAGTTACAACAATATCCGCAAGCAGAAATTTTTTACAACCAGGCATACCAGATAAATAAAAAAGATAAGGATATTATAGAGCGCCTTGGTTATAGCTATCTTAACCAGAAAAAAATACCTGAGGCTATTGCGATGTTTAAAAACCAAATTGCTTTATTGCCAAATGATTTTTGGGGCTATTACAATCTGGGTGCGGCTTACAGCGTAGGTAAGCAACCTGTTGAGTCTATTAAAAATCTTACCATTGCGTTAGATAAAAGCATGGTGCAACTGGATGTTTGGGAAGCCGATAAAAACCTGAACAATGTGCGTTTGCTTGGTGATTTTAAAGAACTGTTACGCAAACATTTTAACCCGGATATAATGGCTAAATATCCAAATATGTTTTTGGGTTTTTAATTTGATTATTACATTGCACTTTTAACTACAGCTTTAACTAAATAAAAATACTTTAACCTAACTGCCATCATCATGAAGAAATTATTATTGTTTCCATTACTGTCTGCATTTGTTTTTTTTAACTCATGCAGTAGCTCAAAAAACAGTATAGCAAAAACTGATAATGGAAAAATTGATGTTACCATTGTTCAGATAAATGATGTGTATGAAATTGCTCCCCTTGATGGCGGAAAGTCGGGCGGCATGGCAAGAGTTGCAACTGTTAAAAAGGAATATCAATATAAAAATCCCAATACCATTTTAGTAATTGCAGGTGATTTTTTAAGCCCGTCGGTTTACAGCAGCCTTAAGTTTGAAAACAACAGAATACGCGGCAGGCAAATGGTCGCAGCAATGAACAGTGCTGGCTTTGATTTGGCAATGTTTGGTAATCATGAGTTTGATATACCAGAGGCAGATTTACAAAGCCGCATTAATGAGTCCAATTTTCAATGGATATCTTCCAACACTTTTCAGAAAAAGGAAAACGATATTGCACCTTTTGTAAAACAAAAGGCATCTGGCAGTCAGCCATTTCCAGAAACCTATATCAAAACATTTACTGATAACGATGGCACTGTCGCTAAAATTGGTTTTATCGCTCTTACATTGCCTTTTAATAAAGCGCCTTACGTAAGTTATACTGATGTGTTTGCTACTGCACAAAAATATTACGATCAAATAAAAGATTCCTGCGATGTAGTGGTTGCCATTACACACCAGGCTTTGGATGATGATATTAAATTGGCAAAACAAATACCCGGACTTGCATTAATAATTGGCGGACACGAACATGAAAGGCATTATGCAAAAATTGGCGAGGTATATATTACCAAGGCTGATGCCAATGCAAAATCAGCTTATATTTTAAATCTCCACATCAACACAAAAACTCATAAAACAAAGCTAAACGCAAAAATTATTGATGTTGATCAATCTATTGCCATTGACTCCACTACCAATGTGGTAGTAAAAAAATGGAGCGATATTGCCGATGCCAATTACGCCTCTATTGGTTTTGATGCAAAGAAAGTATGCCTGCAAAACGGTGAGCCGCTTGATGGGAGAGAAGCTTACATCAGAGCAACACAAACCAATTTTACAAAACTTATTGTAAGTGCAATTGAAAAAGCATCGCCAACGGCTGATGTGGCTATTATTAATTCTGGTTCAATAAGGGTTGATGACATTGTACAAATGCCGGTAACACAATACGATGTTATACGCAGCCTGCCTTTTGGTGGCAGCATTATGGAAGTTGAAATGAAAGGAAGTTTACTCACAAAAATACTAGACATCGCCGTAACTAACGTTGGTAGTGGTGGCTTTCTTCAATATTCGCAGGCACTTACAAAAAGCAATAATACCTGGTTATTAAAAGGAACGCCAATTGATGCAGGTAAAGTTTATAAAATTGCGCTCACCGATTTTTTAATGACTGGAGGAGAAGCTAATCTTGGTTTCTTAACAAAAGATAATCCTGATATTATTAAAGTGCAACCAATGTTTACCGATTTAAAAGATCCACGTTCAGATGTACGCCGGGCTATTGTTAATTATATGGAAACATTGCCGCAGTAGTTGTCGTTTAAAGCGTTTTTTTCCTTTTTATGTCTGCAATTATTTTATCAGCATGTTCACGGGAGTTTTCAATAAACAGGCGATGGGTGTTCATTCCTCCGCAAATAACACCTGCCAGGTAAATGCCTGCCACATTAGTTTCCAGCGTTTCTTCGCTGTAAGTTGGTTTGCGTACGTCATCATTAGATAGCTCTATTCCCATGTTGATTAAAAATTGCAGATTAGGTTGATAACCCGTCATGGCAAGCACCCAATCGTTCGCTATCGTTACCAAACCTTGGGGTGTTTTTATATCAACTTCATGTTGCCTGATTGCTGCTATTTCTGAATTGAAATATGCTTTTATTGAACCTTCTTTTATTCTGTTATCAACATCAGGTTTTACCCAATATTTTACACGCTCACTTATGGCTTCATTTCTTATTACCATGGTAACTTCTGCGCCCTTGCGCCAGGTTTCCAAAGCTGCATCTATGGCAGAGTTTGCTGCGCCAACTACCAACACTTTTTGAAATGCGTAATAATGCGGGTCATCGTAATAATGTTTTACTTTATCCAGGTCTTCGCCGGGCACATCTAATAAGTAAGGTATATCATAAAAGCCTGTACATACAACAACATTGGCGGTATTGTATGTTTGTTTAGATGAGGTAATTGTAAAACCTGTTTCGGTTTTCTTTACTGCTTTAACTTCCTCAAAAAGCCTGATGTGCAAGCCGCTGGCAATGGCAACCCTACGGTAATATTCCATGCCCTCGCTTCTTGTTGGTTTTGGGCTGTTGCATACAAATGGAATACCGCCAATTTCCAGTCTTTCGCTGGTGCTGAAAAAGGTCATGTTAACAGGATAGTTGTATAAGGAGTTTACCAGCGTGCCTTTTTCAATAATAAGATAATTTAATCCGTTTCTCGTTGCTTCCAATCCGCAAGCCAGACCGATAGGCCCACCGCCAATAATTATTATATCATAAACATTTTCACTCATACAGTAAAGGTATTATTATGCAAAGCATATAGCAGATAAATTTATAAATAGAAAAGTGTTTACAATGAATTAGTCTCTTAGTTAGGTAACAATCTTATGCCAACGCTATTAAAGCAAAGCAGGAAACACCCAAACCAATAGCTAAGCCTAAGCCGGTTACAAAGATTGCGGTAAAAAAGCCGGGCAAAAAAGCAGATGTTTATATGAAAATTGAAGATATTAAAGATGCAGCAGAATAATTAGCAATGGATTTTTAATATAATGAAAAATGAATAAAGCCTCTTTTTTTAGAGGGTTTATTCATTTTCCAAATTTGTTAGATCGTATATTTTATTGAGTAAATGTTGACGAAAAAGAAATGGAAATAACTTCAACCGTAAAAGCGATTGATGTTTTAATTTGCTGCTTTAAAACCAGCTGTAAAAGCAAAAAATTAGACACGAACTAAATAAAAAAGCTGTAGCAGAATTTTAGCTACAGCTTCTTTTATTAGATATAAATTTTAGAAATGTGCAGCAAAGCTGCCATTTGTAATTGTAACTTTTGTGTTATTAGAATCCGTGCCAACATCGCCACTAAAAGTGCCTTCGATTGTATTTGCAGTTACTGCAGTTACATTAATTTTAAAACCAGCTGTTGTACCACCTCCAACTGCCCAGCCATCCGAGCCAGAAGAAAAGGCGAAAGACATGCCATTTGGTAAATCAGATCCTGCAGAAGGCTGTGAATAAGTTCCCACTGCTGTATTAGACGCCATCAATATCATTGTTATTTGAGGTGTAATACCGTTTACCCGGCTGCCACTTATATTGTAAATAGCACCGCTTGAAGCTGCACTGCTTAGTGCCAAGGTAGAATTAAAATTTCCACTTACAGCTCCACTGTAATCAAATCTGATATCGCATTTTCCGGCAGCTAGGGTTCCAGCACTTGCCGAACCTCCAGAAGCCGGGTCATTTTTTTTACAGGATGAGAATAAAAAAAACGTACTTAACATCATTGTAAATAAAACTAAATTCTTTTTCATATTTATTTTTGTTTTTTGTTTAAACAAAGATGCCTTAAAGCCAATATTACTAATATACCCTGTAGAGGGTATATTAGTAAAAATTCAATTATAATTTTGAAGCAAGCGTTTTTAACCCAAATGTCGAACCATTAACTTACGTTTTTGGTGGTAATTTTGCCTATACAGACAGCAGCGATAATGCGTTTGGAATAGATAGCCGTTCCTCCAAATCTTTTAGAGATGCAGCGGTTGAAAATAACTGGGCCTATTTCTATGGTGGAATTCATTTTCATAACTCATGTATAATAAGTACTGAATATGGAAAGAAAATGAGTAGTTTTGATGTGCAAAAACTTATTATTAGAAAGTAAATGATTTTTGCAATAAGATCAAAATAAACAGAAATCTACTTTACCAAAATTAACCTTTAAAAAAGATGAACAAATTCATTGCATTAATTGCCATGATATGCACAATTGGGATTACAAAAGCAAATGCACAAGGTTGTGTGGCTATCAGAAGTACAGGTGGTGCAGCCTGCAGTATGCAAAAATCTACCGACACTTCAAAATGGACTTTAGCTATAAACGGCCGGTACTTTAAATCTTTCCGTCATTTTGTAGGTACGGCCGAGCAAAAGCAGCGTGTGGACCAAGGTACGCAGGTAATTAATCATAGCTTAACTGCCGATTTATCGCTTAGCTATAAATTAAAAAAAAATTGGTCTATTACAGCTAATATTCCTATAATCAGCAATACCAGGTCATCTTTATATGAGCATGATGGAAAAACAAGACATACAACATCTTCTTTTGGTATTGGCGACACACGTTTAAGTGTTGGCAAATGGCTGTTTAATGAGCATAAAAAGGGGAATGTACAGGTAGTGCTTGGCTTAAAATTACCAACCGGCGATTACCGCTACCAGGATTATTTTTATAAAAACGATTCAACAAACGTATTGGGCCCTGTTGATCAATCTATACAATTGGGAGATGGGGGTACAGGTATTACGCTTGAATT
>JBBQPX010000088.1:0-9387 GCA_038216775.1 Chitinophagales bacterium | reverse complement strand
GCTAAACTTAACCGGCATTTGCCAAATCCAAGCCTATACACCAAGTCGATATCTTTTTCTTTTTCAAGCAACACATTTTCTCCAACAACACCAATATCAGCAACACCATCATACACATATTGTGGAATATCATCGTCCCGTAGAAAGTATACTTCTAACGGAAAATTTTCAGCAACAGTTTTTAGTTGTTTGTGGCCGTTGCTTAGCTGAATGCCACATTCTTTTAAAAGTTTGACAGATTCTTCGTACAACCTGCCTGATTTCTGAATAGCGATTTTTAACATAATTTAATTTTTTCTGTGTTTGGCAAAACAAAAAGGGACTTACTTTTCAGTAAGTCCCTTTGAGAATATGCTTAGTTGCATACATATCAACATTACTTACCTGGCGGTAACATATGATGATGATGTATGTGGGTGATTTGTTTCATTGTTTTGCAAAGTAAAGACCGATAAATTAATCTGCCAAATAAAATATATGCCGATGTAACATACTTTTTGTTCAAATAGCTTTTCAATCGGCATAATACCACCTAAGATTTACTCATAGATGGTATTAAAATGTTGCAACCTTAATGCCTAATCCCGGCAGGTCGTTAAACAGAATGCGTCCATTATCAAAAGTTACGCCTTCAGCTATATCTTCAGCGAGCAAAAGTGGGCCATCCATATCCACATAATCCAGCATAGGCGCTAATTGTGCAATAGCGGCAGTACCAATAGAACTTTCGTTCATGCAGCCTACCATTACCTTCATGCCGAGTTCTCTAGCTTTAGTTATCATTCGCCTTGCAGGCGTAATGCCACTGCATTTTGTAAGCTTAATATTTATTCCATGAAAGTGATTGTGGCATTTTTCTACGTCTGCTTCGGCCACACAGCTTTCATCCGCAATTAGGGGCAAGGTTGATTTTTCGTACAAAACTTTCATCCCTTCCCAATTATCTTTTGCCAAAGGTTGTTCAACAAACTCAACTCCCAATTCTTTTAATAATGGAATTTTTTCCAGTGCCTGCTCAAGCGTCCATCCTGCGTTTGCATCTACCATAAAAACAGCATCGGTATGCTTACGCAATTCGGTAACCATGTCAATATCACATTCCACCCCAACTTTTATTTTATATATTGGCCAAGGTTTTTCTTTCATTTTAGCAACCATATTTTCAATGGTATCTATGCCGATGGTAAAATCTGTTATTGGCGCTGTTGCAACATCAAGCCCCCATAATTGATGCAGTTGTTTTCTTTTAAGTTTGCCGTAAATATCCCAGCCTGCCATATCCAAAGCGCAAACCAAAAACGGATTTGCAGGATATAAATGGTGCAGGTAATGCCAGTAACGTTCAGGGTCGGAGAAGGCGAATTTCTCTACAAACATTTTCTTACGCTCCAAATCCTCCACCATTTTTTCAACGGAAATATTATAGTACGTAATGGCAGGTGCTTCGCCATAGCCTTTAATACCCATAAAATCGAGTTCTACAATAAGTGTTGGCTGGTGTGTTTTAGTTCCTTTAGAAATGGTGAACGGATGCCTGAAAGGCAGGTTATAAGTTTTGTATTGCAGTTTCATGTTGGTGAAAATTATCTTCCGCTCTCGTTAATGTACCCTTTTAGCTCCTCTGTAAAATCATTTTCTTTTATTAAATCTTCCAGGTTGATATGCATTCTGTAATTCCAATAGTGTTCAGGATTTGCAGGAACATTAATACGTTCTTCATTAGGATTTTCTCTTCTTATTTCGGCACTCATACCCATTAAATCCTGCAATTGAAAAATACTCCACATAGCAGGAGAATACAAATGCTGCAAAACAATTTCCTTGTTAATCCATGGTTCGCAGTAAACAGGCGGCTCGCCATGTTGCCCCATTATATCATTAAAAAAGTGCTTTGTACTTTCTTTGTCTTCTTCCCACCAGCCGCGTATGGTACTCATATCGTGGGTTGATGGAGAAACTACGCTTAAATATGGCGCATCATTTGGATGAAAAAATTCAGAAGATGACGCCTTTGGCATTCTTTGTATTTCAAGACTCAATATTCCTAATTGCTCCATTACTTCTGGCACGCAATGCGGCACCATACCTAAATCTTCGCCACAAACCAACATTGCCGTATTTCTTTTTAAACCCGGCAATTTTTTCAAAGCCTCCTTTTTCCAGAGTTCATCCTGGCGCTCATAAAAGTAATTTACATACAGCGCTTCTAATTGGGATTGTGAATGCTCATCCAAACTTCTAAATGAAGAAGTGTCCTCCATCGCAATCCGGAAATGAAATTCTGTTCCATTAGATTCCTCATCCTCAAAAAAGATTACATTACTAATCAAATCATACAAACCCTGTTTTACATCAATATTAAAAGTACTGTCTGTTTTAAAATGCGTTTCAATTTTGCGCTGTGTATTAAATTTTTCTTTAAACTTCAGCCCTGTAAAAAACGTGGCTTTTACAGCATCTTTCCGGCTGCCAAAAGTTTCAGAAAGTATTTCGTCGGTAACGTAAGGTTTTGTATAACGGTATCTTTCAAAAGCAATATTTTTTGCAAACAGTTCATTAATTGTAACAGGAATTGCAGGAATAAACCGGCCCAGAATTCCTTCAACAGCATTAGCAGGTATGCTCCAAATGCGGAAAAATCCGAGGATATGATCAATGCGGAAAGCATCGAAATAATTACTCATCTGCTCAAAACGTTTACGCCACCATGTAAAACCATCTTGCTGCTGCACTTCCCAATTATATGTTGGAAAACCCCAATTCTGCCCCTTTACGGCAAATGCATCTGGCGGCGCACCGGCCTGCTGATCCATATGATACAAGCGAGGCTCCACCCAGGCATCGGCGCTATTGCGGGATATACCAATGGGGATATCGCCTTTTATAATAACGCCATTTTTATGAGCGTACTTTGTTGCATCCAACAATTGCAAATGCAAATGGTATTGTGTAAAATAATGCAGCGCAATTTCATCGTAGTGCTTTTGCAACGGACTAACCAATTGCTGAATTTCACTTACATCATACACTGCATTCGTTTTCCAGTTATCAAATTCCGCGGTTTTATATTTATCTCTTAAATAAGAAAATGCCGCATAGGGCTCCAGCCAATGACGGTTAAGTTCAAAAAAAGTCATGTAATTTAAGTCGTCCCTAAAATCTTCTTTTTGTAAAGTATATAATTCACGAATGGCTGAAGTTTTTATTTTCATCACTTCTTCATAATCCAGCGCTGCAAGTTTATTTAACTTCTTTTGTTTTGATGCAAGAATAGTTACTACAGCTGCATGTTCTTTACCTGCAACCACTGCTAAATTTAAAAGTAGTGGATGCAATGCAAAAGCTGATATGGCAGAATACGGATAAGAATCTTTCCAACTAAAGGTTGAAGTGGTATCATTTACCGGCAGTAATTGAATCATTTTAATGCCGGATAGTTTGGCCCAATCCACCAGCAATTTTAAATCGGTAAATTCGCCGGTACCAAAGCTTTTAGCAGTTCGCAAACTAAATACGGGAATGGCTACACCTGCTCCCTTCCAATCAATTTTATCGCGGTTTACAAAACCATCATGAATGATGGTGAAGGTATTTTTTACTTCTTCATTTAATAAAACCCGGTTATTTCCTTCTTCAAACTCGATAAAACTTTCATTCTTTGTGTTGAATATACCGTACTTATATGCAATGGGAAATGACTCTTTACTTAAATCCAACTCCGTTATCCACCAGTTATCATTTTTTTGCAGCAATAACACCTGCTCTTCATCCCAATCGTTTAAAACAGTGGATGATCCGCTGATGCAAATAACTTCATCTTCTTGTAACACAGGGGCTTTTACCCTAAATTCGTGTGTTACGTTTGTTGCTTTTTTTGAAGCCACTGTGTTTGCTGCTTTTTGTTTTAGCAGCACATCAGTAAAAGGTGAAGTAAAAAAAGCATTTTCAAAAGCACCGGGATAATTCCAGATATCTAATAGTGCAACTTTCGAAGTTTTAATTTTATCAAAATAAATAATACGATCGTTACCAAACTCAATTATAGCCTCGCCGTTTTCATTGTGCAAAATGTATCTGTAAGTAATTGTTTCCCCCACATCAGCAGCCGCTAACTCTACAGTACCGTGCCAAAGCTGATCGTTTAAATAAGTGAGCGGAAAAGCTTTTGACAAATCATCATCACCAAGCAATGCAGTATTACCCGAAACAGAAAAAGACTGCCCGAATTTGGTTGAATACCGTAAATAAAATTGTAAAATCATCCCAAAGAGTTAAGAAACAGCAATATAACACTTTACAGAAAAAATTTAAAATAGAATCTGCAATAGCATCTTTATTTATTGAACAACATAAATGAATTTAGGCAAAATATGAAACAGTAACCCCGAAAACAAGTAGCAAAAGTATTAGCAAGGCAAATATTAACTGCGATAATTGCTACATGCTTTAGACTATTTATAGGGATAATCGGTATAAAATGCAGCAGATAAAAACTTCTGCCCTATATTTGCAAAAAAGAATTAAAATGGAAACAACCAAAAAAAGAACTGGACTTTACTGGATATTATTTTTAATTTCTGTGGTATTATTTTTTGTGGTATTATGGTCTCCTTTCGGATCTTATGTATCTATGATGTTGCCGTTTAACGTAACGTTGTTTGCACTGGCACTTGATTTGATGTAACTTTTATTTAATTTTTTATATATGCCATTCGCCTTGCGGCGGATGGCTTTTTATTAGTTGGAAACGATAAGTGACGGTCGCTTAATAAAGTTCCTGATAAATTTAAAGCTGATGTCGCTGTTTAACTCAACTTTCCATCCTTTCATATCGCCGTTTACTCTCGGAAAATAATATCCTTTAAGCTCAATTGTTCCAAATACCATATTTTCATTTCGTGTGCGTAACCCGCCGCCTACCGCAGTAAAAATATCACTTTGGTTTAAGTTGAGCTTGGATGGCTTTAACAAAATAGCATCGGTAAAGATGAATGGAGCAACTCCAAAACCAAGTATTTTAATAGTGTTGTAAAAAACCGTTTCGTACTTTATTGTTGCCCTTAAATCAGACTTTAGTTCTCCATTATTAAAATAAGGCAGCCCAAACTCACTGTTTAAAGCCAACGGGAAATTTAAAGACGGATTTATCTGCGTTGAAATGCCACCCTTAATAAAACTGCGGTGGTACCAGCTTTCGCTTAGTTTGCGCAGCCGGGATATACGGCTTACATTTATTACAAGGTCAACATCTTCAAAATGATTTTTAAGATAATAACCGCCAATCCTAAAAGTATAGTTATAGTACATGCCCCTGTTTTGTAAATTGGCAAGGGTTAAATCAATACCTGCATACGGCCTTTTTACGTATTGTTTGTTTACATAACCTGCCGTGGCAGATGCAGTAAACCCTTCAGGAATATCTTCATTTCGACCAAAACCATACAGGAAGGTAGTTTTGTAAAATACCTGTCGAAATATATTAAATGATGCCAAAAAGCCTGTAAAATCTGCAAAACGCGGATCATATTGTTTGGAATAAACTTCAGGCAAGGTCCGGTAATATTGCTTAAACGCTCGTACAGCAATAAAACGATGGACTCTTATTTCTTTGTTATCGTAAAGAGCCAATTTACTATCAAGGCTGTGGCCATACCAGGCATCCAGGTTAAAAGATTCGTACTTGATACTATCGCGGTACACCGAATCAGAGTACACATTACGGGTGCGCTGGTAAGTCCATTCTAGTGCTCCTGTGCTGGGTATATAAGGCGTAACGAGTGGCTTTTCAAGCCGGGTATAAAAACGCGTTTCCTGATTTCGCTGGCTGCTGAATGCATAGCCGTAATCCTGGTAGCCAATTGTATAATCCAGAAAAGTGCCATTAATATTTCTTTTTACAAACTCTGCACCAACGCCGGTTTGGGGCGAACGTTGATTTTCATGATATCCACTTATTAAAATACGGCTACCAGTCCCTAAAAAATTTTCGTCCCTAAGTTCTGCCCGGCCTCTATCTTTACTGCTGATGTTAATTTTTCCTCCAATAGAAAACACATCTTTAGATAAAACAACCACATCAACCTTGTTCGTGTCTCCAACTGCAAACTCTACAAGTATTCTGGCATCTTTTGAATAGGGCAATTCCCGTAAATAACGTTCATTATCAGCCAGCAGGTAAGGAAAAACCTGGTCGCCTTCTTTAAAAAAAAGATTGTTAAGCATTACTTTATGCGAAGTGTTTTTATGAAACGTTTTAGCAAGCCTGACACCAAAATCATTTTTCTTTTGTGAGGTATCGTTAATGTCATACTGAAATCCTAAAACTACAATCGCAATAGACCCAATTGTTTTTCCTTTGTATTTTAAAAATGGATTTTCAATTTTTAAAGGGGCTTCATCTGGCGGAGGTGTAGTGGAAATACTTTTACCAAACCTGCCTAGCAAACCCTTTTTCTTTGCAAGAAAAAAAGTATCATCCTTTACAGGTGTATCCTGCGCAGCTACCGTTTTACCTAGAAAAAAAAAAGCGGTAATGAAGATATATATGAAGAATTGTTTTTTTATCATGAATTGTTAACAACTACGAATTAATACAAGTACTAAAGATATTAAAACGGCTGGACTGGCGTGTTAATTCAATATTAATAGCATATAATACGAGCATGAAGAGGATTATTCTATATTTCCTTTGTGGGTACCTTTTAGTTAGTGAGGTTAAGCCGGTATAAAATGCCAGCTAAAAGATCAATTTATATACTGGAAACGGCAATACTTATGAGGTGAATGCCCTCGCATTTCATGCGTAGCATATGTTAGTGATTAAATTTAATCGGATTTATGCCACAACTTTAATGATGCGTTTTACAAATCTGTAGTTATTTATAACTGCAATAGATTCACTAATTTCATGTTCTAAATTTTTGCAGATGAAAAAAGTATTAATCCTGCTGATCTGTTCTATTTGCATTGTAAAAATGCAGGCTCAAAAACTTGTAACCTACAAAGATGCTGCCACTGGTAAATTTGGATTTAAAAACCCAGCAGGTAAATTGATAGTACAAGCCGTTTATGACGACGTAACCAATTTCTACGAAGGTTTAATTGCCGTAAACATTGGTGCAAAACCAAATGCTAATGGCTATGGCAAACAAGGCGGCCTTTGGGGATTTGTAGATAGCACAGGCAAAAAAACTATTGACTTAATTTACCAACGTGCTTTGTATTTTAAAGAAGGATTGGCTGCTGTACAACAAAACGATAAATGGGGTTTTATAAATAAAGCTGGGAAAATGATAATTGTTGCAAAATATGATGATGTTGCATCATTTTCCGATGGTATGGCAAGGATAACAGTAAATAAAAAGAGCGGGTTTATAGATAAATCGGGTATTGAAATAATTGCTCCTACCTATACATTTGCATCAGACTTTAGCGAAGGCCTTGCGCCTGTAAGCCTTGAAGGGACTGTATCTTCAACTGGCAGCAGTATAAATATTTTTGGCGAATTTGGTTATATAGATAAAACAGGAAAGCTAGTTATTCCCTATCAATTTACAGAAGCGTTTGCATTTGCAAAAAACGGCTATGCGTGGGTGTATAATGGCGGAAGAGAATATCGGATAGATAGAACTGGCGAAGAAGTGAAATAGATTATTTTGCGCCATCAACATCAGAGCTCATTGGCAGTGTTGTTGCATAATCTTTATTAAGTGCCCGATAGTAAGTATGTAGCCGGAGTGAATCCCGCTGGGATATTTGCGCCATTTGTTCTTTTAATCCTTCGCCCAGTTGCATCACAAAAGCCTGCCCTTCTTCTTCCGTAGGATTAGTTTGCGCATATGCATTTATATCATCAAGAAATTTATTCATTATCGGTTTAATTTCTTTTATCTGCTGCACTGTAATATCTACCGATGAAAAAACACGTTGATCTGCATTGGGTTCATTTTTTATGTCTGTCATATTGCTGACGGTCATATCTATTTCATGATTCACTTTTGAACGCATAACCTCAAGATCGGCAGAAGTACCTAACTGCTTTAACACGGTAGAAAAAATAGCTTTGTTCTGAATATAAGTGATCCAGGCTTTCTCAGTAGCAGCCTTTCGTTTTTTAAATTCTGCTTTATCATCACTTTTATTAAATCCTAAAAAATAAATAATAGTTGCTGCCAATACCGGCGTAATAACGCCAATAAGAATATTTTTCACCATAGAATTACCAGATGATTGTTTTGACGGCTTATTTTCCATTATTTCTTTTTACTAAAAGTAAAGAATAGGTTTTTATCAACAAAAGATTTTATAAGATAGCAGAAATTAGAGCTATACCTTTAAAGAGAAAAATGCATAAATATTCCCCAGCAACCCGACATTTTTAAAAATAAAGACAAGCAGAAATTGAACAAACCGCATCTGTTTTTTTTACCAAAAAAATCTATGCCTCTACTTTATTCATCGCTATAAACCTTTTTAAAGGGTACAAAGCGTGGAAAAAATTTTATTTTTTCATACGTTTGAATTACTCTTAACGCACTTGTGAGAGAAAGTTGGTAATCAATTTTTGCAGCCGCAGATAATTTCCCACTGGGATCGTGCAGTTGAGGTCTGCACTTTCCATCATCAGTAAAAAAGGCACCGTCAAAGTAACTGACATTTTGTGCAAGGGATAAAAAATACTGTATCCAAATAAAATTATTTTGTCTTACTACCCATGCTCCTCTAGCATAACCTTTTTGTGGTTCAGCTACCACCATTTCACTGTTGGCAAAATCAATAAAAAAATTAAATGAATAATCAGAAGGAGGAAGAATTATATCTTCAAAAACAGGCACGTAAAGAACTTCATCGGTTTGCCGCTCATTAATAATTATATGCCAGTCAGGCACCTTCATTTTAATAAGCAGGGCATCGGAAAGCTTGTACTTAATATTTCCCATGTTAACATATTGATTCCCTAAGACATGAGGCTCCTTCAGGGTTTCAAAATAATTTTCATAGTACTGTATCCGTATTGTATCGGTATAGCTTTTATTAACAGCCTCAAAGTCATCTTCCGCATTGTTGTGATATTGCGTAATTTCTATCAACTTTTTAAACACGTTATCTGCTCTGCAAATAAAACTGCTTTGCAATATTCTTTTGTAAAAGCTATCGTTATCTGGTATAGGAAAATAGTGTAGTGTTTCTTCATCTTTTCCGTTATTAATTTCTTTCCTAAGTGAGCTTGGTATTATAAATACGGTTTTTACAAACTCCTTTAAATCACCACGTATAGTTGTTGTAGATGTTACGTAAGCTTTTTTTTCTTCATTGTAGGCTGTCGTCTCCAAATCATAAGCATTACTTTCATCAGAATAAATATACCAGCCTTTTTGCCTTGCCGGC
>JBBQPX010000087.1:0-9476 GCA_038216775.1 Chitinophagales bacterium | reverse complement strand
CTATAACGGCGACGCCAATGATGCAGAGCGGGTTTGGTTTGATGTGATGTGATGTAGATCTTTACTTTCGGTTTATACTTTTAAGAGCCTCCTTTTCGCTTAGCGGTGCCAGTTTATTTTGTTTTACAAAATGCTTAACCCAATCAGCATTTGTTTTACTGTATTCCCTTAAAGCCCAGCCAATAGCTTTTTGCCCAAAAAATTCTTTTGAAGCAGCGTGGTTTAAAATGTACTTACTTAATAAACTGGTGTCTGTATTATTTTTATATTGTTTCTAAAACATTATACTGCTACGCTGGAACCAAAAATTATTTGATCTGTTCCATTTCCTGGTTATTGAAATAGTTTGCGTTGGAAAAAGTTTAAAATAGGAGCTGGATAAGTAGCTGGCGGCATTAGCTTCACTACAAAAAATTGTTTGCAGAGATTTAATATAGTTATGCATGGTATAAAGAAATAAAAAAAGCGAAATCTTTTACAGATTTCGCTTTTTAAAATATTCTCAAATGATTTTTTTACATCTTAGTTTCCTATGGTGCAGAATTTATAAGCAATTTTAAATTGAGCTGTGTAATAACTGTCTCTCTTATTAGGATTACCACGTACAGCAGTACCACTTGTTGGATAAGGAGCTCCACCTGGTAATTCATCGCCTCTGTAGGTAAGCATTGGTAAGTTAGGATTAGATGCAGCTAGTACAGCCCTGCTTGGATATGTAGGATTACTTACATCATCCAGATAATCAGTATCAATATAACGGTACTTAACTTCAAGCCCTAAAGTTAACTTGCTGTTTATAGCATATTTTATTCCTACGCCGAAAGGCAGCTCTATAACAGTTCTGTCATATTTTTCCCTGGTGGGATATGCGCTAAGTCCCTGTCCTTCGGTGCCTTGAGGTTGCAGGTAAACTTTGTTGCCACTTCTGTCGGTTGTGTATGGATTAAAATGGCATATACCAATTCCAAAAAAGAGATACGGAGAAAATTTTCTATGTTCATCAAGCCCAAGCAAATTATAATCTATAGCAACATTTAAATCCCACATGTTACTTGTAAAATTTAAATTTCTTGCCCTTAGATCAGCTCTTTTATTTTTACTGTCTTCTCCTTTAACTCTTAACGCAGAAAATTCTACACGACCATCAAAATACCTGTTGTAACGATAAGAAAGCCCTGCACTAACGCTGTAAGAAGGGGATCGGAACCATTTATATTTTTCAACAAGATCACCATAATAGCCAGATGCACCTGCGCCTAGCGTAAAGCTTAAGGCTGGGTCTTGTCGTTCAAAAAAATTAGACTGTGCTGATGAAGTTTTAAAGGCAATTGCACATATCAGGCAAAGCCCCAGGGTTATTATTCGCATAAGTTAGTTTTTTATACATCCAAATTAGGACTAATAACCCAATAGTTATTATTAAAATGAGATATAATTTAAAATTATTTTTTCACAGCAATAATCAACCAAGAATAGAAAAGCCGAAAATCCACGCTAATGTAGTTCTGGTGCAGGTTTTTAGCTTTATATGAGCATTAAATGCCGTCGAAAAATAGTTTTCAAAAAGAAAATAATTTCTTTCGACGGCATGTTATTAACTTTTTTCAGTCTTAGGCCTGTTCTATTAGTTGAATTTCAGCTGCAATTTTTACATCGTCGCTTACAACTATGCCACCAGCTTCGGTTACAGCACTCCAGGTAAGGCCAAAGTCTTTACGGTTTATTTTTCCGTTAATGGTGAAACCCGCTTTGGTATTGCCGTATGGGTCTTTAACAACCCCGCCAAACTCTACTGATAATTTTACATTTTTGGTTACGTCACGTATTGTAAGGTCGCCGTATAAATCAAAAGAACCATCGTTATCTACTGAATCAGCTTTTGTAGCTACAAATGTTATCTGCGGATATTTTTCTGCATCAAAAAAATCAGCACTTTTAAGGTGACCGTCTCTTTGCTCATTGTTAGTGGAGATGGAGTTTACATCGGCAGTAAAACTAACTTTTGCTTTTGAAAAATCTTCATCTTCCGTTTGTGCCGAAACGGTAAAAATGTCGAAACTACCTGTAACATTAGTTATCATCAGGTGTTTAATTTTAAATTGAACTTCGCTGTGTGTTGGGTCTAATGCCCAGGTTTTTGTTGCCATAATTTTAAGTTTAGTATTCAAAGGTATGTATTAATGTTTAAACATTGAAACTTATTTTTTGTAAATACTTAGATAATTCTAGTGTATCCAGAACAAACATGATTAAAGATGTACAAAGATTAAATCTTTAAGGAAGTCATGAAGAAATTGCATGAGTGTCAAGTTAATACAGCCTCATAGAGGCGACATTTTGGTAGTATTAGCAGGTCAGAAAGAGCAAAAGCCCCGTCGGGTCGATATTTTTTGAGACAGTTCTGTAGTTCCAAAGAAATGCCACCCCTACGGGGTTTTTATAAATTTGGCGAAAATGATTTTTACCAAAATATCGCCCCAATGGGGCTGTGGATAAAGGTTTGTAATTGGATTTACTATTCTTACCACGATTTCAACGTAAAAAAATCTTGATAGACTGTCGCCAATGTTGTGCCAAACTGCAGTAAAACTTGTTGCCAAAAAAAATCCCACCGAAAGGGTGGGATTAAATTATAAAAAGTTGAATTGCTTATTTAGAAGCTTCAAACTCCCTGCGTATAATATTCAATGCAGCACCGGCTTTAAACCACTCAATCTGCTGCTCATTATAAGTATGGTTAACATTGATGGTGTCGGCTGTACCATCGGCATGATTGAATACCATTTGCAATTGTTTGCCGGGAGCAAACTCTGTTAAGCCGATGATATCAATGCTGTCATCTTCCTGTATTTTATTATAATCTTCTTTATCTGCAAAAGTTAAACCGAGCATACCTTGCTTTTTAAGATTGGTTTCATGAATACGTGCAAATGATTTTACAAGCACAGCACGCACACCAAGGAAACGTGGCTCCATAGCCGCATGTTCTCTTGAAGAACCTTCGCCATAGTTTTCATCACCAACAACCACAGAACCAACACCAGCAGCTTTGTATGCCCTTTGTGTGCCAGGTACAGTACCGTATTCACCAGTCAATTGGTTTTTTACATTATCAGTTTTTTCATTGAAAAAATTCAATGCGCCGATAAGCATATTGTTGCTGATATTATCTAAATGTCCGCGGAATTTTAACCACGGGCCAGCCATGGAAATGTGGTCAGTTGTACATTTACCTTTTGCTTTAATTAAAAGTTTTAAACCTTTTAAATCTGTGCCTTCCCATGCTTTAAATGGTTCAAGTAATTGCAACCTGTCAGATGTTGGTGACACGATTACGTTCACGCCGCTTCCATCTTCAGCCGGTGCCTGAAAGCCAGCATCTTCAACTGCAAAACCTCTTACAGGCATTTCAATACCTAGTGGTTCTTCCAGCTTAAATTTCTCTCCTTTATCATTGGTAAGATAATCGGTAAGTGGATTAAAGGACAATGAACCTGCAATTGCCAGTGCTGTTGTAATTTCTGGCGAAGCCACAAACGCATGAGTATTGGGGTTACCATCGTTTCTTTTAGAGAAGTTACGATTATAAGAAGTTACAATCGAATTTTTACGGTTAGGGTCGGTTGAATGCCTTGCCCACTGGCCAATACATGGCCCGCAGGCATTAGCCAAAACAACGCCGCCCATTTTTTCAAACGTATCTAAATAACCATCTCTTTCAACTGTATAACGCACCTGTTCAGAACCCGGTGTAATAGTAAATTCAGCCTTTGCTTTAAAATTATTATCAGTTGCTTGTTTTGCAATAGAAGCAGCACGGGTAATATCTTCGTAGGATGAATTTGTACATGAACCGATTAAACCAACTTCCATTTTATCCGGCCAGCCATTAACTTTAACTGCATCAGCAAATTTAGAAATAGGCCATGCTAAATCGGGCGTAAATGGTCCGTTAATATGTGGTTCAAGTTCGCTTAAATTAATTTCAATTACTTGGTCAAAATAAGCTTCTGGGTTTGCGTAAACTTCATTATCGCCTGTTAAATGTTCTGCGATAGCATCAGCGCCATCAGCGATTTCAGCTCTTTCCGTACCTCTTAAATATTCGCCCATTTTTGCATCGTAACCAAAAATAGAAGTAGTAGCACCAATTTCGGCACCCATGTTACAAATGGTTCCTTTACCGGTGCATGATAATGATTTTGCACCATCGCCAAAATACTCCAAAATAGCACCTGTACCACCTTTTACAGTAAGTATACCTGCAACTTTTAGAATAATATCTTTTGAGGCTGTCCAGCCACTTAATTTACCTGTAAGTTTAACACCAATTAATTTAGGAAATTTAAGTTCCCATGGCAATCCTGCCATCACATCACAAGCATCAGCGCCACCAACACCAATGGCTACAATGCCCAATCCGCCTGCATTTACGGTATGACTATCCGTACCAATCATCATCCCGCCGGGGAAAGCATATTGCTCCAAAACAACCTGGTGAATAATTCCTGCGCCGGGTTTCCAAAATCCTATGCCGTATTTATCGGATACAGAAGCCAGAAAATCATACACTTCATTATTTTGATTTTTTGCTTTTGTTAAATCAGCAGTTGCACCAACTTCGGCCTGTATAAGGTGGTCGCAATGCACGGTAGAAGGCACGGCTACTTTGGTACGGCCAGCCTGCATAAACTGCAGCAAAGCCATTTGCGCTGTTGCATCCTGCATGGCGACACGGTCTGGCGCAAACTCCACATAATCTTTTCCTCTTTCGTAGGCTGTTGTAGCCTCGCCTTGCCAAAGGTGAGCATATAAAATTTTCTCGGTAAGCGTAAGCGGTTTTCCGGTTGCTTTACGTGCAGCTTCAATACGGCTGCCAAAGTTGCTGTACAACTTTTTAATCATGTCAATGTCGAAGGCCATGGGAATAATTTGATAATGTGTAATTAATTTGCCGATATGCTAATATCCATCCTGATGTGCCAATGAATGAAAAGCAGGCTGAAAGCGGTACTTTATCAGCAAACCAGTTGATTATTGAATCAGCTAATTGGAATGCGACAAATTTACGAAAACAAAGGCATTTTTTAAAGCCTTTGTTTTTGTAAGCTTTTAGTTGAGAAAATGGGATGTTAATCGGTACCTTCAGCATAGTAAAGCCAAAATCTGTGTTGTATTATTACAATAATTTTGTAAACAAACATGATATTAATTAAGAAAACACTTTAATTTAGCATAATGAACCGGGTTAAGCATTTTATTGAGTGGCATGTATTTGGCGTTTGCTCCGCCATTGGCGAAAAAATGGGCATTGCCACTACCACCATCCGCAAGTATTTTATCTACATGTCGTTTATGACATTCGGCTCACCTGTAATAGTATATCTTTTTGTTGCCTTTTGGATGAATATTAAAAGGTACATTTTAAATGGAAGGAGGAATCCGGTGAAGTATCTGTAAGAGCCCCTATCCCCTAAAGGGGGAAATATAGAAGATTTTAGCGAAGAGTAAATTTTGATAAATTAACTAGGCGAAAGTGCATAACACAATTGTTCCCCTTCAGGGGTTAGGGGCTTTGGTGGCTTAGACTATTGCTTTTCTTATCCTCACCAGCTTCTCCAACAAACCTTCCAGCAAATCTAATTTCAACATATTAGCGCCATCACTTTTTGCAACAGCGGGGTTGGTGTGTGTTTCAATAAACAAACCATCGGCACCGGTTGCAATGGCGGCTTTGGCAATGGTTTCAATCAATTCAGGGTTTCCACCGGTTACGCCGCCTGCCTGATTAGGTTGTTGCAAAGAGTGTGTGCAATCCATAATTACGGGTACGCCAATTTCTTTCATCCAGGTAATGTTGCGGTAGTCAACTACTAAGTCGGTGTAGCCGAAAGAGTTTCCTCTTTCTATTAAACCAACTTTACCGTTACCGGCTGTATTAATTTTTTCTACGGCAAATTTCATAGAAGGGCCATTTAGAAATTGCCCCTTTTTTACGTTCACAATTTTACCTGTTTTCGCTGCCGCAATTAATAAATCAGTTTGGCGGCAAAGGAAGGCTGGTATCTGCAATACATCCACATATTCGGCTGCCATGGCGGCTTCTTCAGCCGTATGAATATCGGTTGTTGTGGGGATGGAAAAATGCTCGCCAACTTGTTTAATCAACTTCAAAGCATTTTCATCGCCAATGCCTGTAAAGGAATTGGTTGAGGTTCTGTTTGCTTTGCGATAAGATGCTTTAAAGATGTATGGTATTTCCAGCTTTTTGCAGATGACACTTACTTTTTCAGCAATGCCCATCACTATTTCATCACTTTCTACAACGCATGGGCCGGCAATGAGAAAGAAATTATTGTTGTTGTATTGTTGATTGCTGAATAAATCTTTCAGGTGTTTTTCCATCTTGCAAAAATACTAATAGCGAACGGCTTTAAAAACTCTACTTTTATCTCTTTAGTTATTTATACCTCATTCTTATTTTGAAAAACTATTTACCATAACCTGTTTGCTCCAGCACAAATGCCCATTTTTTTGCTTCCTTTTTAAAACCGGCAAACTTATCTTCACTATCGCCATGGCCCGCATTATAATCAACCTGTAATAAAATTGGTTTGCTGGATGTGTTTGCTTTTTGCACAGCAGCAGCAAACTTTGCAGGCTGCCAGCTAATTACACGAGGATCGTTCCAGCCAGTGGTTATCAGCATGGCGGGATAATTTGTGCCATCCTGCACATGCAAGCTGGCATCCATTTCCATCAAGGCAAAAAATTCGTTGATGTTTTTAACAGTTCCAAACTCGGGTGTGTTAACTGGTCCGTTTGGTGCAAACTCTTGCCGTACCATAGATAAGCAACCTACCTGTGGTATGGCGCATGCCCACAAATCGGGGCGCTCGGTTACCGCTCTGCCAATTAAAATTCCACCGGCGCTGCCACCTTCGCAGGCTAATTTTTTGGCAGAAGTAAAGCCACGGGCAATCAGGTATTCGGCTGTGCTGTTTAAATCTTTCCAGGTGTTTGGTTTGCTTTGTTTGTAGCCGCTTAAATGCCAGTATTCGCCTTTTTCGCCACCGCCACGTACATGCGGAACGGCTATAACAATTCCTTTATGGGCCATTAGTAAAAAATTAGGATTAAAGCCAGCACTTGAGCTGTAACCGTAGGCGCCATAACTATATGCGTACGCTACATTGTTGTTATTTAGTTTGATATCTTTTTTATAGATAAGCGACACAGGAATTTTAACACCATCATGTCCGGCTATTTCTACTTCTTCTACTTTAAGTTCATCGGTGTAGGGATACTTGGCATCTTTTCTAAAAGCAAATGTTTTTTCTTTTCCAAATGGCTTGTCGAGATTGCTCCACGAATAAGTTACCGGTGTTATCCAGCCGGTACGCACAATATGCACATCGTCGTTATCCATATTAAATGGAGTAATGTACATCAGGTTGGTATTTTCCGGAAAAGGTATTTTCGAAAATTTTCCGTTACGCATATCTACGGTATAATGAAACAACTGCACCCCATTTTTCATGTAGGGTAGAATTAAAAAATTCTTCGATTGGGTTAGCCCTTCCAGTGGCATATCTTTTTCAGCAGCAATAAGTTTCACATTCGCCAAATCCGGGTTATTTAAATCCATTGACAGCAACTTTCCGTTGGGTGCATTTTTTTTGCTTACCATAAATAATTTATCGCCAAAACCATAAACTGAAGTTACTTCATCATCCATATTTATTATTTTTTTCCAAGCCGCACCGCTGTTTATTTTGCGGCTGTAAACATCTACATAAGGAGATACACTGCCCGAAAAAACAATTTCGTAATTGCTGTTTTTGCCTGGCCAGTAAATCCATAACTGCTTGGTGTTATCTAAAGCATATAACGAGGGGTAGAGGTTGTAGGATAGCAGAATTTTGTCTTGCAAAGTATCAGTACCCAATTTATGTATTTTGTAAACACGGTCTTTATCCTGAACCATTTCATGTACATCCCAAGTTGGTTGTTGTTGATAATATACATTTCCTTCGCCGGGGGCATATCCTGCAAAAATACCTGGCAAGCTATCGGTTAAAAATTTGCTTTGGGCAATGTTGTAAAACTTTGTAACACTTTTTTCCTTGCCGCCTTCCATGGCCGATATAGCTATTAATTTCTGAAAAGGGTCTATCTCGTAATCGCTGATTGTGTAATTGCTGCCCCACATGTTATATTCCGCAACAAGCTCTTCCTTGGCCATTTCGCCGTTGCGTTTAAAAATTTTTGCTTTGGCATCGCCCAGCTTCATGTTGAAATAAAAAAGTGTGTTGCCTACCTGCCTTATTTTACCTGTTTTATCCGGTTGCACAGAATCCATCATTAAAAAGCCTTTATAAATTTCATCCGTCATGGGCAGTTTCGTCATTATACTCTCTGTGTAATCATTCTCTGCTTTAAACCAGTTTTTTGTTTCTTCACTTTTTAAATCCTCCATCCAGCGATAGGGATCTTTAATGGTAACGTTGTGCCAGGTGTCGCTGCTATCAACGGTTTTGGTGAATGGATATTTTTGAGCAGATACCGTTAATAAAAATACAAGTGCAACCGAAAGACTGATTATTTTTTTCATTTGAATGTTATTTAATAACTTATATGTGCACAATAGCAAATAATTTAGAAAAATAGTGTTTTTATTTAATTCGTCATAATATTTATTTCTCTATTTTTCCTTTCCACTTACATTTGCATACAAACGATTGTTATGATTAAAGAAAGAATATTAGTAATTGGTGCCAGTGGCCAAATAGGAGTGGAGCTTACCTTGGCTTTAAGAAAAATGTATGGCAATGCCAATGTGGTTGCCTCTGATTTGCGGGAAGAAAATGATTTACTTAAAGGCACAGGGCCTTATGTGAGCTTAGATGTTATGAACAAGGAGATGCTTCATGTGCAGGTTATCAGGCAAAATATTACACAGATATATTTATTGGCAGCAATACTATCCGCCACAGGCGAAAAAAATCCAAATCTTGCATGGAGTTTAAACATGCAGAGTTTGCTGAACGTATTGGATATTGCCCGGGAGGAGAATTTGCACAAAGTTTACTGGCCGTCGTCCATCGCTGTTTTCGGGCCAACATCACCTAAACAAAACTGCCCGCAACAAACGGTTATAGAACCGGTAACAGTTTATGGTATCAGCAAATATGCCGGGGAATTTTGGTGTAATTATTATAACCGCCGTTACGGTGTTGATGTAAGAAGTTTACGTTATCCCGGATTGATAAGTTACAAAAGTGCACCTGGCGGGGGCACTACGGATTATGCTGTGGAGATTTTTCATGAAGCGTTGGAAGAAAAAAAATACGAATGTTTTTTAAGGGAAGATACTTACCTGCCGATGATGTATATGCCGGATGCCATTCGTGCCACTATTGAATTAATGGAGGCTGATGCGTCTAAAATTTCTATCCGTACTTCTTACAATATTT
>JBBQPX010000086.1:0-9508 GCA_038216775.1 Chitinophagales bacterium | reverse complement strand
GTTTTGTTATCAGCACCAAAATCGAGGGGATTCGATTCAAAATTTCCACCTTGTGCAAGTGTATATGGTGTACCCATGTTTGGTAAAATCTGAATAAAAAAGTTTTTGGTTAGAGAGGAGGCTCCGCTGTTTATAGAAAGTGTTACATTGTATTGACCAGCTGCGGTATATATATGTGCCGGGTTTTCAGCTATTGACGTATTACCATCACCAAAATCCCAGGCCCATGCTGTGCCTCTGTAAGATGTACTTGTAAAATTTAAGGGAACACCTTTATAGCTTACGGTATTGTCTACTGTAAACATAGCCGTTACATCAGTAAAAATATCAGAAGAAAAGAGCCCACGACCATGTGTGGCCGCAATCATTAATTTATCAGAGGTACGGTATTGTAACATATCAACACGCACATTTGCCAAACCAGAATTACTTGCTCCCCATACGGTTGATGCTCCATTTAAATTATCTGTACTCCAAACACCAAGTTCGGTTGCTATTACAGCCTGGTCAGCGTTATTTGGGTTAAACAAAGCCCATCTCACCGGCATATCCGGCAGGTTACCTTCTACGCTTGTCCAGCTTGTGCCGCCGTTAGTGCTTTCCCAAATACTGTTTACACCATAATTTGAATAGCAAGCCAGCAAATGGTTATCATCACCAGTTTGCACTTCAATACAACTCAAATAGGCATTGGGTAAACCTGTACTTATGTTTGTAGCTACAGGTGCAGTATTTGCATTATCAACCCTAAAAACATCACCATTAGCTCCAAAAAAAACTCTATTGTCAGTATTTGGCGAAACTTTTACGGCCGTTACAGTGCCGCCAAAGGCTGGTACTGAAAAGGTATTAAATGTGCTTCCGGTTTGCGGATCATTCCAAACTTTATAAGTATTTGATAAATCGCAAACATACATTCGGTTATTTAAATCATCATAATCGGTAGGGTTAATAAAACTACCACCGGTTGTTGTAACTGAATTCCAGGAAAGACCTGCATCAACCGATCGGTAATAATTATTATTTACGTAAGATGTAAACTGGAAGTTAGGCTGATCCTGATCTATGTGAACAAAAGCACCATCTCCACCCGTAACCTGTGTTGTAGCCTGCACATTGGCTTGCGTAAACTGGTGTGAGCCGTTATCCTGTGCGCCTGCTAAAAAATAATTGGTAAGTGCTGTAGGATGCATGGCGCAGGAGTAAAACTGTGCTGTTATATAATTTGTTCCTTTATCAATAAGATCCGGCGTAACTGCATCTGCATTTTTGGTGCGGAAAATACCACCATCGTTGCTGAAATAAGCTATGGTTGAACTTCCGGGTTTGTATAAAATAAAATGCTGATCGGCATGTGCATATTGAAACCCAAACCCGCCAAACCAATGTGTTGTTTGGGTCCACGTAGCTGCACCATCAAGCGATTTAAAAATATCTACCCCACCCACAAATAATATATTCTTGTTATTGGGATCCACTGCAATAGTTAAATCGTACCAAGCCTGCCCCCTTGAAAAATCACCAGCAGGAATTCCGGTATCTCCATCCACAGGTTCTGATCTTGATGCCCATGTAGTACCACCGTTGATAGTTTGCAAAATTCCGTTTACAACATTTGCATCTTCAACAAGTGCATAAATATAATTGGCATCATTTGGTGCACAGGCTATTTCTATTCTGCTGGCAGTAATTGGCAATGTTTGTGCAGCAGCAAAAGTAACACCAGCATTAGTAGATTTATGAATGGACCCGAAAAGTGTAGCATATACATCCCCATTGGCAGCAATATCCACATCGTAGCATAAATTATTTGCAGCACCAGTTATACCCAATCCAGTTCCTAATACTTTTGTAAAGGTAATGCCACCATTAGCTGAACGTTGCAAACCACCTGCACCTGTACCAACAAAAACAACACCTCCACTATTTACTGCCAGCTTTGTACAGGTATTAAAAGTAGCATTGTTTGTAGATGCAAGTTGCGACCATGATGCACCGCCATTTATAGTTTTCCAAACTCCCAAACCCCTGATTGCATCTCCATTAAAATAGCCGGTTTCGCCCGTACAAAAATACATAATCAAAGGGTTTGATGGATCCTGCGCAATTGATGTAATGGCGAGGTTGCTAAAAAAATCATCTACAGGTGTCCATGCAGGCGAAGAGGCCGTTATGTCTGTTGTTTTCCAAAGGCCACCTCCTACACTACCTACCCACACTGTATTTCCGGTTGCATCATTGGCATCTATCAAAATGGCTCTTGTTCTTCCTCCCTGATTATTGGGGCCTAACTGCCGCCAGTTTACACCAGCTAAAGCTAAGTTAGTTGATGCCTGCATTAACTGATCCTTGTAAAGTTTAGCTTTTAGTAAACGGTCTGTTGGTACATATCCTAATGCAGGGTCTTTCATCATTTCAATATCACGTTCCATGGTTTCCCTTGGACCATCCTCTTCTTCCTTTTGGGATAAATTATTGTTGATTTTGCTGCAGGAAAGTATCGAAAAAAATAAAAAGCAGGTAGTTAATACCTTCGTTAAGGTAGTTTTAGGAGAATATTGGAACATAATTTATTACGGTTGTAAATGCAATAATGCCTTTAACGTATTAAGTTATAAAATGTTGTTAGCTTGTATCATGAAAAATAATATTTGATGATAACGCAAAATAATGAACTTATCTATAAAATACCTGCTGATACAGACATTTATTTAATAGATCAGATTATGAAAGGTAAGTACAACGAAAATGAAATTATACTTGATGCAGGTTGTGGCGAAGGAAGAAATATGAAATGGTTTTTGCAAAACAATTATAAAATATTCGGTACTGATATAAATGAAGGTGCTATACATAATATAAAAAGCTGGTATCCACAGTTATTGGAAAACAGGTTTATTATTTCGGCAATTGAAGAAACCATTTTTAATAATGGTTATTTTGATCATATTCTTTGTGTTGCAGTACTGCATTTTGCAAAAAATACAATACATTTCAAAAAGATGCTGGCTGCACTGGTGCGTATTTTAAAACCCGGCGGCACGTTATTTATCCGTATGGCATCTGATATAGGCATTGAGAAAAAAGTTGAGTGTATTTCTGATGGCGTTTATAATATTCCTGATGGTACACAACGGTTTTTACTTACCAAAAAAATATTGGCTGATTGCTTACTGCAATTAAACCTAAAACTTGCCGAACCTTTAAAAACTGTAAACGTAAATGATGAACGATGCATGAGTACTTTACTGCTGCAAAAAATAAAATAAATCACAAAAAAATCGCAAAGAGATTAATAAATAATCGATAATAAGATTGGTGTTTTACCTTGTTTTGAAATATAGCCTTTTAATATTTGTAAAAACTTTGGAGAAACCATCGGGCATCCATAACTAAAACACAGCGGGTATTCGTCATTTATTTTATCTGGCACACAACTATGGCCATGCAGTACTATAGCACGTTCTAATGCTTTATTATTTGTACTATCTAGGCCCATTAACCTGTAAGAAAAACCATACATACCTTTATAAGATGCGCCAATTTTGTATTTGCCCAAAGAGGTACAACGGCTATCCGGCACATTTGAAAAAATAAGGTTGCCTTTAAAAGTTTCGGAGCCTGTGCCATGTGCTACATACCCTGCATTAATTATTGAGTCTTTAGCAAGATCGAAAATGAAAAATCTTTTTTTATAAGATGGAATTCTCATGTCGATAACAAAAGCATATTTAGTATTACATTTATTTTTTAAAGAATATGTATTCAATTCCTGCCTGTTGTTTTCAACTCTTGCCATTTCTTCGCTTATGTTATAAGATGCCACTTCGTATTTATAGGAAGCAGCACCACTTCCATAACTATTACTATTATTTGAATTTGAAACTTTATCTCCTGCTATTTTATTTTGTTTGCTGCTTTTTAAATAGAAATAGATATTGCCTGCAAGCAACAAAAGAATAAGCAAAACCGTTAACTTTTTATACATATTGAAGAGTGACTATGTGTGTATTTAGTTAAACAAATTAAGAAAATATCCGCACATAGTTTTGCAATTTTGTAAAATATTAATCAGGCATTTTATAAATAAATAACAAGATGAAAAAAATATTATTAACAGCATTTATAGCATTTAGCAGTTTTATAGTTGTTGCTCAAACTAAAATTAAACTGGAAGAAGTAAGCCAACATATTAACGATAGTGTTTCCGTTTGCGGAAAAGTAGCAGACATTCGTTATTTCGAAAACAGTAACAAACAACCAACCTTTTTAAATATAGGAAGTAAGTATCCAAACCAGGCAATTACGGTTGTAATTTGGGGAGAAACCAGGAAATTATTTGACGTAAAAATTGAAGATTTAATGGATAAAACAATTTGTATTACCGGTCGTATTATTATGTTTAAAGATAAACCTGAAATTGTAATTGACAGCCCTGAGCAGATAATCGTTCAATAACCGGTTTTAATAATTACGCAAATAATATTTTATACCATTTGCATTTATGATAGAAGCACCATTTTTTAAACTGCCGCTATACTGTTCAAAAGAAGAATAATAAACAAAGTTGTAACGGTCTATGCTTTTAATTTTACCCCTAAAAGCTTTGTCTTCAAAAGAGCCATAAAATGTAAATGATGTTGGTCCAATATTTTTCAGCTTTCCCTTTATATCAGCGTTTTCGTAAGATGCATACCAGGTAACAGGTTGATTTCCGAGCATTTTTATGTTACCACGATATGCTACATCTTCAAACGATTGATAGTAATCAAGATTTATTGAACCTATTGATTTTAGTTTACCTCTAAGTTCTTCGTTTTCATAAGAAGCATAATAGGTAATCAAAGTTCTTCCAATGTATTTAATCTTACCACGTAATGCCTCATCGTCGTTTTGGGTGTATAACTCCGTTCTGCCAACATAGGGCTGCAAATCATCATTATAATTCTCCTGATATCCTATATATCTATCAAAACCCCATTTGGTTATGGTGCCGGTTTTACTAATATATACTTGTACATTTTCATCAAGTCCAAATACAAAAGCATCTACCTGCCCGCTACCAGTTAAAGTTATTTTTGAAATAGTCTGCGAAAAAACTGTGGAAAGACAAAATACTGCCGCTATAGTAAAAATTATTTTTTTCATAAAAATGGTCTCTGTTATTTCTTTATAAAGATACATTGAATTTTACACAAACAAAACTTACCCCCTTATCCTGTATGTTAAAGAAAAAGTATTTAGGTATTTTTACAATAATAATTATATAAAGCTCTTTATTATGTACCGATATTTGTTGATTACGTTGCTTTTCCTGTCTTGCGGCCATCCAGATTATAAAAATCCGCATGTAATTATCGACAGCCAATTTGGTGAAATTGAAATTGAACTTTTTCCAGACCAGGCGCCAAAAACCGTAGCTGCATTTTTATCAAATGTAGATGCTGGATTTTATGATAACAGCAGTTTTTACAGAGTGTTAAAAACGGAGGAATTACCAACCACAACAAATACCGGTATTATACAAGGAGGCATGTGGCAAACAAACCCTTCAAAAAAAGCCACAATACCAGGCATTGAGCATGAATCTACTAAGCAATCAGGCTTAACCCATCAATCTGGCACTGTTTCATTGGCAAGACTGGAACCTGGTTCGGCCAATACTGAATTTTTTATCTGCATAGGTGATCAAAGCCCGCTAGATGCAGGAAGACGTGGAACCGAAGATGGGCAAGGTTATGCAGCTTTTGGCAAAGTTTTTAAAGGCATGGATATTGTTAGAAAGATACAAGGGCAAAAAAGCCATGGAGATAAGTTTGACGCAAAGATCGAAATACACAAAATAACGAGGCTATAATAAACTTATTTCTATATTTATTGTTTAAGTAAGATGATTAAAAGAAATAGCGTAAATCAACAATATCTTTTTGCCAACTTAATAGCAGTAATGTTGGTATTAAATGCCTGCAGTTTCAGCGAAAAAACTACAAAAAAATATCTACAAAACGTAGCCACAGAAACTTACGATGTAATAGCTGTACCCGGTGTACCCTTTACGGAAACCGGCTGGGATAGCACTATGAAAGCAAGGGTGTACTGGTCCAAATATTTATACGATAGAGGAATTGCAAAAAACATTATGTATTCCGGCTCCTCTGTTGCAAGCCCTTACTACGAGGGGCAAATAATGGCGTTGTACGCCGTAGCTATTGGTATTCCGCAGGAACATGTTTTTTATGAAAATAAAGCTGAACACAGTACCGAAAACTTGTATTACTCGTATCTCAAATCAAAAAAACTTGGTTTCACAAAAATTGCATTGGCAACCGATCCATTTCAGGCAAAACAATTAAAAAGGTTTGTCAAACTTAAAATAGGCAGAGACGCAGGCAATATTCCTATTGTATTTGATACGTTAAGAAAAATGCAGCGGCTTTTGATAAATCCGGAAATAGATTATAAGCAAGCATTTAACAGTAATTATATTCCTTTGAAAGCGAGGGAATCTTTTTGGAAAAGGTTTAGAGGCACCCGCGGAAAAAATATTGATTATAATGCTTATTAAATTTTACTTTTTCTCCTGTATCAGAAAACTAACGTCCCTATTACCCCACAAAATGTGCACTGTGCCATCCTTATCTATTTTATAGGTAAGTTGCTCGCTAAAGGTTTCAACTTCATTGTCTCTAACAGAAACTCTAAGTGCATCATCAGCTTCTTTATACTGAAAGGCTCCCCACTGCTTCCAGGTTTTATTAAAAATAAGCGTCCATGCTTCTCCATTTACTAATATAAAAAAACTGTATTTCCCCTTTGGCACCGGCTTTCCTTCAATAATTACATCGTTATCAAATTCAAATGTTGTTGCCTCGTTAGCTCCTGCACGCCAAATTTTATTTTCAATAGGCTCAAGATCTTCACCTATTTTTCTTCCTTTAATAGAAGGTTGGCTGTAGTTAATATTAATTGTTGTTGCACCAACTGTTTGTGTTGTAGTAGCAGCCGGGCTAGGACGTTTAGCCTTATCCTGCTGTGCATTTGTATGTAAAGCTGCTAAACAAAATATAACAGCCAATAAAAAAGACGAAAAAGGTTTCATACTATAAAAAATTTTATTTTAATATATTAAATAGATATCAATGCATATTAAACAATTCTGATATAAAAAACTTTCGAGAAGAGTAAATGATTTTATTATACAAATTAATTTTACTGATAGGATGAAACAAAATATTATTTCAATAGGTATAGTTATTTTGAATTAGCCTTTTCCTAATCGCTCCCAACTAATTTCGCCTGCAAGATCTTGGTTATCATTTAACACTACATAAGCTGCATATGCAACTAATTGTTTTTTAGCAGCCCTTCGGGTTAAAAAATCAATTTCGTAGTCACTAAATTTTAGAGGTCGATGTGGGTGTAAAACTGTTCTTACCAAAACCAATACACTCTGCATATTACCGGTAGCCTGTAGCGCACGGACATTAGTCCTAAGTCTATCGATCTTAAAATGCGAATATCCATTTTCGATTAACCAATTTTCTACATGCTTCTCTCCTATACGGCTTATTTCAGGTATATCAGGATTATTCATTTTTGTTAGCTTCAGAAACCAAATATATGATTTTACTTAAACAAAAAAGTATTTTAACTATTCTTTTACCGTATTTTCTACATGATGATTAACTATCCTGAATTCGCAATGAAGAATAGCTTTAACCATGATAGCTGATGTGAATATGAAGAAATTAATCAGGTATAAAACCAATTGGAATGATGATTTCCCACCTGTTTTTAACTGATGGATTCAACAAATCTGTATCTAAAAGCCTAGAAAAACGAACGCCGAAACTCACAGGCAGTGCATTCCAGATTTTTGTATCAAAGTAGATTTCTGCACCAGTACTGCGGTTTTTTATTTCGGTAAGTACGTTGTTAACACGTGCCTTTGCATTTGTATAATCATAAAAAGCATTTGCTCTTATGCGTTGAAAAAAGAGAATATTGGCAAACCCCCAATCAGGATATACAATTGGAAAATGATAGTTGGCTGCCAACTTATACATTCTTCTTGTACTTAAAGCTTCATACCCACGGGAGTACGAAAAAGTTTTACTGAATAGGTCAGAAAAACTATCTCTAACCTGGTAGGACGCATTTATAACAAGGCTATGATTAACAAAAAGCCCAGGAAAATAAAAAGAAGAATTTCCTACGAACTTGTGGCTTTGGCTAAAATTGCCAAATGCCTGACGATAGCTGGCGGAAATTGATTGAGCCCAGCGTGGATTAATATGCTGTTTTGCCTGTTGACTTACATTGCTGAAGCTTAAAAAGCCATTCACATAATTAATGGCTTTGTTACTGAAAACATTTTTACCAACGCCACGGTAATAATATTGCTCAAGATTATATCCTCCTCCAAAATTCAAATACTTACTCGTTCTTCCGCCTGCAAACCGCAGCGGGATGGATATAACAGCATTTAACTTCGCAGAATTAAAACTTACAGATTTGCCGACAGCCGTGTCAAGCGTACGGTTAAAACTTTCCTCCACACCTAAGCCCAATACAGGAAACCATCCTGCGTAAGTTCCGTTAAAACCAATGCTGTGGCTTTTATCAGAGCGGTTGTAAGTGTATGTAATATTGTTTGTAAAAGAGCTTAGTACATTATCACTAAAAATTGTGTAGCCGAATTCAGGATCATCAACCAAAGGTCTCCAGCTATGAAAATTAAACAACCGCAATGATTTACGATATTTTGTTATCGTATTTTTTATGTTGCCAGTAGAGCGTTGGTCAAAAGTGCTGTCGTTTAAAGTGTATAACGTTCCAGAACCAACTAAATTGGTCATAGAGTCAGTATAATAACGACTACTTATAGCCAGACCTAATTGATTTGCTTTAAAGTCCCTGTTTACTGCATCAATTTTTGCTAAATGGCTACCTGACGAAGTAAACGCAGCTAAGAGTACATCTCCTTTTGAATTTACAGTTGGGCTATACATACCGTTGTCATTATTTGAAATCCGGAATATTTTTTTATCAGATAACGTTACTGCAAAAGTCTTATCAGCATTATCATTCATCGCTGTAAAAAAAACAGTGTCAGCTTTTACAAAAGGATATCCTATTACATTGAATGAAAAATCTGTGAGGTTGTCCATACTTCCTGTATTCAAATCAATTTTCATAAGCACCATATTTCCTTGCGGATTTCTTACTGCAGAAACTGCCGTATTTGCATTAATATATTTAGGCTGTGTATAGAAATAATTGTTTTTATTTTTTACAGTTGACAAAAGCTTACCGCTCTCTGCATCAAGCCTGCAAAGGTTATTAGTACCATCAGGGTTTACACTTACAGCCAATATTTCTGTACCGGCAGTATTAATATCCGGCGCAAAATATTTAGATTTAAAAGTGATTTGCTTTTGAACTCCGGTGTAAATGTCAAGCACTTTAATAACACTATAATCTCTGTTGGCCCATCTAGCATCAGACT
>JBBQPX010000085.1:0-9538 GCA_038216775.1 Chitinophagales bacterium | reverse complement strand
GATCATTTTATGTTGCAGTTAAGCAGCGACTATTGGATGGGAGCACCTGACAGTATAAATAATCGTATAAACGGCTTTGCCCGGGGCGCCAATGCTTACATAATGCTTGATCAGCGTTTTAAAAGCAACCCAAAATGGAGCGTTGCTTTTGGTGTAGGTGTAGGTACAAGTAATATGTATTTTAAAAACACAGTAGTTAACCTGAAATCAAAAACCAACACTCTGCCATTTACCAATGTAGATAGTGTAGATCATTTTAAAAAATATAAACTTGCAACAGCGTACCTAGAAATACCATTAGAGCTTCGCTATACTGCACACCCAGAAAGAGAAAACAAAAGTGTAAAAGTTGCAATTGGCGTTAAAGTAGGTACGCTTTTAAATGCGCATACCAAAGGGAAAACTTTGGTAGATAAAAATGGTACGCAAGTAAACAGCTTCACCGCTAAAGAAACCGCTAAAGGTTATTTAAACTCTACACGTTTATCTGCAACAGCAAGAGTAGGTTATGGTAATTTCTCTTTATTTGGAAGCTACCAGTTCAATAATATATTTAAAGATGGTGTGGCTGCAGACATTAAGCTTTTTCAAGTTGGTTTAACATTCAGCGGTCTATAAACTTTACGATATAAGTTATTTTTAATCCCTCCATTTTAAACGGAGGGATTTTTCTTTGCAGCTGTTTTACAATGTCTTAACTTCGCCGCTCACTCCACAACATGAGCGACGACATAAAACACGAATGCGGCCTTGCTTTCATTCGCCTCCGAAAGCCTTTTAGTTATTATCAGCAACAATATGGCACCGTAATGTACGGTTTAAACAAGCTTTACCTGTTAATGGAAAAGCAACACAACCGTGGTCAGGATGGTGCAGGTATTGCTGCGGTTAAATTAAATACCGAGCCCGGCTACCCGTTTATGCACCGCTTACGAAGTGGAGCTACCCAACCTATAGCCGATCTTTTTGCGCAAATAGGTAAGGAGTATATTGAAATAGAAAAATATCAACCTGATATTAAAAACCACCCGGGCCTTATGAAAGGCCACCTTAATTTTTTAGGGGAAGTTTTGCTTGGTCATTTACGATATGGTACCCAAGGAAAAAACAATGCGGAATTTTGCCACCCTTTTATAAAACGCCATACCATACCATCACGCAACTTGGCATTGGCGGGTAATTTTAACCTGGTTAATACAGAGGAATTATTTGGGTTGATAAATATTGATCCCGGAGAATTTCAGCGCCAAAGTGATTTAGCTGCCATGATGGAAGTTTTATATCATTTTTTGGTGAAGGCTGATGAAAATTTTCCTGGAGAAATGGATATTAAAAAGGTTTTAAAAAAAGCTGTTCCCTTGTTTGATGGCGGTTTTACCTTTAGCGGCATGGTGGGCAATGGCGATGCTTTTGTAATGAGAGATGCCCACGGAATAAGGCCTGCTTATTACTACATTGCTGATGATGTAATTGTTGCTGCAAGCGAACGGGCAGCTATACGCACAGCTTTTCACCTGGAAGAAAACGAAGTTAAAGAGTTGGCACCCGGCCATGCGCTTATAGCAAAAGCTGATGGTAGCTGTTCTATTGAACAGATTGTAGAACCAAAGGAGAGAAAGGCATGTAGTTTTGAGCGCATATACTTTAGCCGTGGCAGTGATGAAAAAATATATAAGGAAAGAAAAAAACTCGGCTACCTGTTAAGCGATAGGGTTTTAAAAGCTATTGATTATGATTTAAAGAATACCATCTTTTCTTTTATACCTAACACCGCAGAAACTGCTTTCAACGGCCTGATAAAAGGTGCAGAACATTATCTTAATAAAATAAAGATAGAACGCATATTAAGCTGGAACAAAGATTTTGACGAAGAGAAGCTTTCCGAAATGGTGAACAGGCGAATTAGAGTTGAAAAGATTGCCATTAAAGATGTAAAACTGCGAACGTTTATTACTGAAGATAGCAGCCGTAACGAAATGGTGCAGCACGTTTATGATATTACATACGGCACCGTAAAAAAACATGTTGATACGCTTGTTGTTATTGATGATAGTATTGTACGTGGTACTACGCTAAAAGAAAGTATCATTCGCATGCTGTCCCGTCTTGAGCCTAAAAAAATTATTGTAGTTTCATCTGCACCCCAAATACGCTACCCCGATTGTTATGGAATTGATATGAGCAAAATGGGCGATTTTATTGCTTTTAGGGCGGCCATTGAATTACTTACCGAGGAAGGTAAAGAAAATATACTTTACCAAATGCTTGAGAAGTGCAAAGAACTGCAACGCAACAATCAATTGCACACCGAAAATGTGGTGAGGGAACTTTACAAATCATTTACACCTGAAGATATTTCCAATAAAATTGCTCAACTTATTACTGCTGCAGACATCAATATTCCTGTTAGTGTAATTTACCAAACCATAGAATCGCTGCACGAAGCATGCCCTACTAATTTAGGCGATTGGTATTTTACAGGAAACTACCCAACGCCGGGCGGTAACCGTGTTTGCAACAAGGCTTTTATGAATTATATGGAAGGAAAAAACGTAAGAGGGTATTAATTGATTTTTAGATTGTCGATTTTAGATTGCAAACACTATTTAATTAAAAATATCATTCAACAAACCAGCCAAGTGTACACCACCTTTTAAAAGCTGTTGGTTTAAAGTAGCTACATACTTAAAGTTATAATTAAAGCTTAACCTGTCATTGTTTTTTGTGTTTGCATAAATATCTTCGGCTATCTGGTAAGAGTGCCAAATCCAATCGCTTACCGGCTCCATTTGCCATGCTTTTTTTTGCTCTTTTAACACATAGTTTATTGACGTTGAATACTCCGTATAGCTCAGTTGCTGAAAATCTATAAGCCGCTCATCCCATACCTGATGAAGGTTTAAGGAATCTTTAAACCAGGTAAGTCTGATTTTATTTCCACCTAAATCTGCCAGTCTGCCTATGTGCATAGGTTGATGAATATCTCCAACAATATGTATCAGCAAGCGCAGGTACATAACTTTTTTATCCTGTTCAAGTTCTTTGTTTTTTAGCTGATCGGTTAGCCAGTTTATTTTGGTGTAGGCATCTGTTGCTGTATCAATTGACAGGTAAGCCTTAACCTCTGTTTCTGTAAGACCTTGTTTTAAATTGATATAATGCCAATTACTTAAGTACGAATACGAGGGATCAGATTTTATAAAATCTGGCCAGTTACTGGCCATAGCAACCGATTCGTTACCGAGTATTTTACTTATCTCCTTTTTTGCATTTTTAGTTAGATAGCAATCTGCAATTTGTCCCACAATGCGGTGCCCTAAAACACCCCAAGCCATGCTGCTGAATGGCAAATAAAAAAATAAACAAAGCAAGGCTGTTTTTCTGAAATTTTTTAATAGCATTTTATCGTATTTACAACCAAAGTTAATTGAAAGTAAATGTATGGAGAAAATAAAACCAATATTGATAAGCTAACAGATAGTTATTTCGCAGTTTGCATATCAGTTTTAAAATATTAAATTTAATTAGCTTTATACTGAATGTCTTATTTTTCCTCAGGCATATAAAACAGGCTTATTATTAAATAAGGCAAGTTTGGTAAAGTTTTTGGTATAAAAGACGCAAATGCAGGTATATGAAAATAAGAATTTTTACAGTAGCTATTGTTTTGTCAATTTCAATATACAGCTGTAGTAAAAAAAGTCATCCTGCAACAAGCACTACAACCCCTACCACCACTACAACGGAAACTAAATCAGTAAAAGTTTATAAACCATCTGTACCTAAAGTAATTACAGTTAACGATAAAACAGCAAAAAGAAGTGTTGACGGCAGATATTATTACGATTTAGACGGGCATCGGTACTGGCGAAATAACAAAGATGGCAAATACTATCTGTTTAATAAAGCCATGTTTGATAATCCTGATTTTAAGAGCACAAAAAATTAAATTATTATGTGCACACTATTCTATCACTTCAAATAATAATAGCTGCGTTTTTTCAAGAGCATTAAAATTATTATCAGAAACAAATAACAATGTTTTGTGCCCATTTGGTAAAACCGGACCAAAAGTAACACCCTCCACATTATCAATATAAATACCCAGTTTATCCATATTTAATAAAAGCTTTTTAGAGGCGGGTGTAAATATTTTGCTGCTTTTAAGGTTCATTAAACTAACATCCGTTGCAGTATTTAAATCTGCAATAAAAACCCTGATTGTACATGGTAATCTTCCTGTAGAAAAAGAGCGTTCCATAACCAGCAATTTATTATCGCCAAGGCTAAGAATATCTGGCACACCATTAATTTTAAATTCATTTTTTGGCTTTGCCGGATATGCTACTTTTTCTAGTTTATAAGCATATTGCGCAATTGGCTTTTTAGTTATCGTATTAAATTTTATTATCCTTATGTAGGCATCGTTCTCTGTAACATCGGCCTGCGGACCATCTTCGTATAAAGGCTCTTCTACATTTACAAACAGCGTTTTAAAATTATCGGCATAAGTCATACCTTCCAATACACTATTTCTGCGTGGTCCTCTTTCTGTTGATTGCATTTTTAAATTAGGGGGCAAAGTGAAACTATCAACATATTTTCCATTAGTATTTATTATTATTACTGATGGGTTTATTAATACGGTGTCCTCCGGTTTAATAATTCTCTCTCCTTCGCTACTCCAAACCAATTGCTTTGTTACCGCGTTGTAGCGCATTGCCTCCGGGTCGGGCACATTAAATTTATCTTGTTTGTTATTGGGATAAACATCGCCACTTGGTTGCAGTATGCTCTTTACACCGGTAAAATTCATGCTGTCGATTCCCTTTTGCGAAATAAAAATTTTAGCCGAATAAAAGCGAGCAGGGTTTTTGTCGCTTCTGTCATCGCTGATTAAATAGTATATATCATTTTTTACATCGTAATCAATACCTGATAAACCGCCAATTATTGTATTGCCATATTTAAAATTGTATGGTACTTCATAAACATTTAAAAACTTTAAACCACCAATATTAGCAGTTACTTGTGTTGCTTTTTTAGTAGATGCGCAAGAGCATAAAATAACAGTTGTTGCTATATATAGAGAGGTTCGTAAAATAAATTTATACATAAAGCCTTTTGTGTGTAAAGTTGGGGAAGTTTACTTTCTTATTTGCGGTATTGAAGAAAATTTCTATACTTTTATAAAAATACATAATTGAAAAAACTGTATATTATTCGGCATGCCAAAAGTGACCAGAGTTTTTTTGGCAACGACTTTGAGCGTCCGCTTAATGAACGTGGTAAAACCGATGCGCCCATGATGGCGAAACGATTACTGGATAAGAAAATTGAAATTGAGTTGTTAGTTTCCAGCCCGGCAAAAAGAGCTAAAAATACGGCGGAACTTTTTGCTGAAATTTTAAATAAATGGATGAGTGAAATGCAATTAGTTTCTGCTCTATATCACGCTTCTTCAGATGTTTTTTATGAAGTAATTGCAGCTTTACCTGATGATGTAAATTCCGTTGCAATTTTCTCACATAATCCGGGCATAACTCATTTTGTAAATAGCCTGGGCACAAAAGTTCAGGTTGATAACATGCCCACTTGCGCAATCTTCTCCATAGAAGCTAACATTACTAGCTGGTCGGCATTCGCCCACGCAAAAAAAGATTTTTTGTTTTTCGACTATCCTAAAAACGTCTAAGGCTTAATCTCTAATTCAAAATAAACAGCAGCGTGATTGGGGTTATTGTAATACGCCGGTATTTGGTAAAAGCCATTTTGCTTGTACAAATTTATGGCAGGCGTCATATGGCTTAGCGTATCTAATCGGATGCGTTTGTACTGTAGTTTTTCAGCAAGATCAAGTGCTTTTTGTAATAATATTTTGCCAATGCCCTTTTGTTGAAACGCAGGCTTCACAAACATTCGCTTTAGTTCGGCAGTTTCTGTATCAATCTTTCTTAAGGCAACGCATGCTGCAAACTGGTTTTCAATTTTATATAAAATGATACCGCCATTTGGCGCAGCATACATACTTTTTAATACTTTCAATTCATCATCAAAATGCTGAAAACTTAAATCAATATTTAACCATGCGGCATATTCCATAAATAGTGCAGCAGCTTCTTTGTATTCCTCGTCTGTCTCCGCTATAATAAAATCAGGCATTTTTTATTTTTTTGTTTGATAAATAAACACCGCTGAAAATAAGTACAGCGGCAATTATTTTATACAAAGCTAAATGTTCGTGTAAAAAAAGCATGGCAATTAGCGCAGCAAACACAGGCTGCGTATAAATATAAAAACCGGCAACAGATGCGCCCAAAACCTTTATACCATATAAATTAAATAAGTAAGCCAAAAAAGTGCCGCTTAAAACTATTAATCCCATGCTTGTAAAATCAATGGCGTTGTAGGTCTGCCATTTAATTTCCATAAACTCGCCCCAGCCAAAAGGAAGTATTAATAACAAACCTATTGTAAAAATCCACCTTAGAATAACAACAGGATTGTACCGCAGCATCAGCGGTTTTACCAACACAAAATATACTGTGTAGGAAATAGCGTTAATTACCACAAACAAATCGCCAAGCAGTGCATTATCTGCATTGCCCGATGTATCCTTAGCTAAAATTAAAACGAGTGCTCCTAAAATACCAAGAGCCAGACCAGCCAGTTTAGATAAGCCCAACCTTTCTTTTAATATCCATGCGGCAATAAATACAATTAAAATAGGTGTAATCAGCAATAGCAAAGCTGCATGTATTGGGAAAGTAAGCGACAGCCCTTTTAAAAAAAAGAGCTGATTAATGGCGATGCCGAAAAAGGCACAAAGAAAAAGCCGCATCCTGTCTTCCTTAGCTATTTTAATACTTACCGGCTTTAATAAATACAAAAGCCAGAATAAAAAAACACTCACGCCAACACGCACTACGTTAATACCAAATGCTTTTGCCAGGTTTAAATTAGTAAGATGTTTTACTGCAGTAAGGTTTATGGCAAAAAAGATGTTTGTAAAAATTAATGCCAGGTGTGCTTTTGTTCTGTTGTTCAAGTAGTTATTTTGAGGTGCAAAAATAGGCGAATAAAAAAAGCTATTGCGCTTTTACACACAATAGCTTAATACTTACTAACCCAATAAGTAATATTTTACGGCAGTTACACCAACTGCGCTTCTTTAATTTTTTCTCTTATCTGCGCTTCAATTTCGTTTGCCATTTCGGGGTTGTCAATCATTAATTGCTTTACCGACTCTCTGCCTTGGCCGAGTTTATCGCTATTGTAGCTAAACCAGCTTCCGCTTTTTTGTATAATACCAAGCTCAACACCCATATCAATAATTTCGCCCACTTTAGAAATACCTTCGCCATAAACAATATCAAACTCTGCCTGGCGGAAAGGTGGTGCCATTTTATTTTTTACCACTTTTACTTTTACGTGGTTACCAACAGCATTATCTCCATCTTTTATGGTTGACATACGGCGTATATCAAGCCTTACAGAAGCGTAAAACTTTAATGCATTACCACCGGTTGTTGTTTCGGGGTTACCAAACATAACGCCGATTTTTTCCCTCAACTGATTAATAAAAATGCAGCAGCTGTTTGTTTTTGAAATGGTGGCAGTAAGTTTTCTTAATGCCTGACTCATTAACCTTGCGTGTAAACCCATTTTACTATCGCCCATTTCGCCTTCAAGCTCGCTTTTAGGTACCAATGCGGCAACTGAATCAATTACCACCACATCTAAAGCGCCTGATAGAATTAAACGATCGGCAATTTCCAAAGCCTGCTCGCCATAATCTGGTTGAGATATTAAAAGATTATCAACATCAACCCCTAGTTTTTTTGCATAAGTGCTGTCAAATGCGTGCTCGGCATCAATAAAGGCACACATACCACCTTTTTTTTGCGCTTCAGCAATTACATGTATAGCTATAGTTGTTTTACCGCTCGATTCTGGTCCGTAAATTTCAACAACTCTGCCTTTTGGTAAACCTCCGATGCCTAGCGCCATATCCAAGCCAATAGAGCCTGTAGAAATAACAGCCTGCTCCACTACCACTCTTTCATTCATCATCATAACAGAACCTTTTCCAAAGTCCTTGTCTATTTTATCCATCGTTAATTTAAGCGCCTTAAATTTTTCCGATTTTTCTGATTTGTCTAAATTGTCTGCCTTACTCATTTTTTTGAATTTTTTAGTTGATGTATCTGGTTTAGCGTTGTAAATGTAAATTCGGAATCAAAGATAATAGTTTAATTTTATCAACACTAATTATTTTAGTATTTTTTTGATAATATTTTTAGTTGGCTTAAACTTGGTACAAAAAAAGACCCATCCTGGGAACAGGACGGGGATGTGTTCAAGCATGAGAAAATCCACAAGGAAAAATCCCTTGTTCTCAAAAAGGTGCGGTGTTATAAACGGGCCTAATATTTTTTATATCGTTCATAAATGTGGTGTTTCGAATTAATAAACAAATAGAACACAGTTTCTTCAACAAAACAATACCCTAAAGTGGTAACAAATAGCAGAAAATCACCCTATTGTGGGCATTATATTTTTACAAAGTTTAATACCAACGGCTTTTATGCCCTTTAATTATAAGATAAGTTTAATACTAACAGGGTGCAGGTTGATTTTAGCAATAGCTGGAGTTGTAAAAAAAACGAAAGCCCTCACTATGGAGGGCCTTACATTTTATCAGAAATGTGTTTTAGAGGTACGGTGTTATAGTTTATAGGGCTATTTGTTTTTCTTCTATCATTTTACGCAGGTTTAGCAGGGCATAGCGCATACGACCTAAGGTTGTATTTACACTGCAATCAAGAATTTTTGAAATTTCTCTGAACTTAAGGTCGGCAAAATGACGAAGGATAATAACTTCCCTTTGGTCTTCAGGCAGTTTTGCAACAAGTTTCATAATTCTCTCACCACTTTGCGTCTGCATCATTTTATTTTCTGCATTGCCTTCTTCAAAATTCAGTATTTCAAAAATATCTGACCCATCACTGGTTCTTATAACAGGCTTACTTTTAATCTTTCTAAAATGATCTACACAAAGGTTGTGCGCTATCCGCATTGCCCATTGTACAAATTTGTTTTCATCTTTGTATTTACCGGCTTTAAAGGTTTCTATTATTTTAATAAACAGATTCTGAAAAATATCTTCGGCCAGATATTTATCTTTTACCAGTAAATAAATAGACGTAAAAATGCGTGCTTTATGTCTTTTTACTAAAATCTCCATGGCGTAGTATTCGCCATCGTTAAATAATTGAATAAGCTGCTCATCGGATAATGTAATTAGGCTTTTCATAATTAGAGTTTTTGGGTTTTGTTTGGATAAATGCCTGCACAAATATCTTAACTCATTTTTCTAAAAATTGTAGCCGCTTATTTGAAAAGTTTGTAGTTAAATTTCTAATTATTATAAAGTGATGGGTTAATTAAGAACCATTTCCTTTTCATTCATCATCTCCCGCAGATTATTTAAACCGTATTTCATGTTTTCCAAAGCCGCTGTCAGCGTGCATTTCAT
>JBBQPX010000084.1:0-9692 GCA_038216775.1 Chitinophagales bacterium | reverse complement strand
GTTCTTACCAATTTAAGTTTGCGCTGTTCGTTATAAATATGGACCATATGCAAAGCAACCGCTAGTAAAATAAGCAATACACCATAATAAAACTGCGTGTGCAGCCTTTCATTTTCTCTAAAAAAGATGAATGCCAGTATAATGCCGTAAACAGGCTCCAGGTTATAAGTAAGGTTTGCAGTAAAAGCCGATATTTTTTTTAAGGCATTCAATTGTAAATCGAAACTTAACACGGTGCAAAGCCACGCCAGCACAAGCAACCAAAGCCAATCGGTACTTGTGGGTATATAGTATGTTGCCGGAAACATCATCAAATAAAATGGCACTAATAAGGTAAGGACTATTAAACCTCCACCCAACTCATACAGCGTAAGTATTTTAGGAGAATGAACAGCCAGCAGGCTTTTATTAAAAATAGGAAATAGCGAACTGCCAACGGCCGAGATAATACCAAAAGTAATGCCGACTTTATACTGTGGATGAAAATCGAAAATGATATAAATACCCGAAATAGCAATCAGCCCCAATCCTACTTCTATTAATGAAATTCGTCTTCTTAAAATGAGCGGCTCAAAAAAGGCTGTAAAAAAACCTGTGGCACTAAAGCAAACTAATGCAACTGAAACGTTTGCATATTTTACACTGCCGTAAAATGTTACCCAGTGAATGGCTACTATTATACCCACGCCAAATATCTTAAGCATCTCCTTTGGAGGAATACGTAAAAGCTGTTTTTTAAAATACAGTATTGCGCCAAGTGTTACCACAGTAATCAAAAGTCTGTACCAAACCAGCAAACCTTCATTCAGCGTAATTAATTTACCCAATATTGCAGTAAAGCCAGCTAAAAAAACAGCTATATGAAGTTGTATCAGCGCTTTTTTCATAGTGCGAAGATACATACCCAGCCCCTCCTATCCTCCCCAAGGGGAGGGAAATCTTGATGATTAAAGCGAAGAAGATTTTTATAAGGTGAAAATGGCAATCAATCAAAAGATTTACATACTGTCAACTTATAGCTCTCCCTATGCATCTACAGGTTTGGGTGAGACTGCAAAAAAATCCATAAACGGTCTTTGTTAACCGCAAACTAACTTTATATTTGCCAACCTATAATCAAATTAAACTATGAGCTTTAAACGGATTAACAACATTACCGGCTGGATCGTGTGCATTATTGCATGCACCGTGTACATTATGACAATGGAAGCTACTGGCAGTCTTTGGGATTGCGGTGAGTTTTTGTCTAGTGCCTATAAATTGCAAATTCCTCATCCGCCAGGAGCACCTTTATTTGTATTGATAGCCCGTTTGTTTATGGCGCCATTTGGGCCAGACCATGCGGCAACTGGTGGTAACTTGATGAGTGCATTGGCAAGTGGTTTTACCATCCTGTTTTTATTCTGGACAATCACGCATTTTGCAAAAAAGCTTGTAACAAAAGGCGGTGTTGAATTAAACAATGATAAAATCTTCGGCATTATGGCTGCAGGAGCTGTTGGAGCATTAGCCTATACTTTTTCTGATTCTTTCTGGTACAGCGCTGTTGAGGGTGAGGTTTATGCCTTGTCGTCTTTTTTTACTGCCTTAGTTTTTTGGGGCATAGTTAAGTGGGAACAAAGTGTTGACGAAGAAAAAAGCGCTGGCGTTAAAGGCCGTTTTACCAAAGCTGATCGCTGGTTAATTTTGATATTTTACCTGATGGGTTTATCTATTGGTGTCCACTTACTAAACCTGTTAACCATACCTGCTATTGTAATGATTTATTACTTTAAGCGCTACGAAAAAACTACCAAATGGGGTACTTTTTGGGCTTTTGTGGTAGGTTGTTTTATTACCGGTTTGGTGCAAAAAGCTGTAATTGTATGGACAATTAAAGGTGCCGGTAATTTCGATATTTTCTTTGTAAACAGTTTAGGCCTGCCATTCTTTTCGGGCTTTACTTTCTTCTTCGTTTTTGTAGCAGCATTGGTCGTTTTTGGTTTGAGGATTGCGGCGAGAAAAAACTGGCACTTTCTTCAACTGGGTCTTTGGAGTTTTGTTTTTATGCTGCTCGGATATTCAACTTATTTTACAACATTGGTTCGGTCTACAGCCAACCCATCGGTTGATATGTTTAATGTAGATAACCCGGTAAGTTTGGTTGGCTATTTAGCCCGTGAGCAATATGGCGATTGGCCGATATTATACGGCCAGGATTTTACCGCATCACCTGAGGATAATAAAATAACCGAAACGTATGTTAAGAGCAACGGCAGGTACGAGAAGAATGGTAGAAAGATAGACTATATTTATAACGCTGCTGATATGCACCTTTTTCCACGCATGTGGGACCAAAGCAACGACCAGGGCCATGCTGATTATTATGCGAGCTGGATGGGCATTGGAAAGGACCAAAAGGGCGAGTGGGAACGTGCCCCAACTATGGGCGAAAACATACAGTTTGCTATGGCCTACCAGGTTGGCTGGATGTATATGCGCTATTTTATGTGGAATTTTGCAGGTAAGCAAAACGACGTGCAGGGCGTAAGCATGGGCAATGTGCGTGATGGTAATTGGAAAACAGGTATTGGCTTTTGGGATAACGCCCGCCTGGGAGACCAGAATATGATGCCGGATAGTTTAAAAAATAATAAAGCAAATAATAAACTTTTTGCGCTTCCATTAATACTCGGTTTGCTTGGTTTAGTTTACCAGATAATTAAGGATAAAAAAGATTTTCTTGTTGTAGGATTACTGTTTTTCTTCACAGGGCTTGCCATTGTGTTTTATTTAAACCAGGCAGGTAATCAACCACGTGAACGTGATTACGCATTTGTAGGTTCTTTTTATGCATTTGCCATCTGGATTGGAATTGGTGTGCTGTATGTAAAAGAATTACTCGCTGGCTTTATTAAAAATAAAATGGCTGCAAATATTGTTGCCGGCGGGCTTTGCCTTTTGGCAGTGCCTGTGTTAATGGCCAGCCAGGAGTGGGACGACCATGACCGTAGCAACAAAACTTTAGCCAGAGATTTAGCCATTGATTATTTGGAAAGTTGTGCGCCCAACGCCATACTTATAACCTTTGGCGATAATGATACTTACCCGCTTTGGTATGCACAGGAAGTGCAAGGCATACGTAAAGATATACGTGTTATTAACTCAAGTTTATTAGGTACAGATTGGTACATAAATCAGTTAAGGTATAAAGTAAATGATAGCGATCCTATAGATCCGATTTGGTCTGCTGATCAAATTGAAGGAGCTAACAGAGATGTTGTTTATGCACCTGAAGGTTTATACGGCACCAACCCGGCTATGTTAAGCAAATACAGATCTGGCGCAGGTATTACCGGAGATCCGGCGCAGCCGATGGATTTATACAGTGTGATGAAAGATTTTGCAGGCAGTGATGCACCAGGCAAAGTAGAGAAAGGAAGAGATGAAGGCATTATCAATATCTTCCCTACAAAACATGTTTTTATTCCGGTTGATGCAAATCTTGTTCGCCAAAATGGAACAGTAACTGCAAAGGACAGCGTTGTATCGCAGGTAGTATTCGATATTCCTAAAAATGCCATTTATAAAAATGATGCGGCTATCTTAAACATCATTGCAGCAAATAAATGGAAACGCCCTATCTACTTTACGTCGCAAGATGCAGGTGGACTAGGCTTCCAGAATTACATTCGCCAGGATGGATTAACTTATCGTTTGGTACCTGTTGCTAACAGCGAGGTTAATGATGATTGGGTTTACGACAAAATGATGAACAAATTTAAATTTGCGAATGCAGATAAGCCAGGTGTTTATTTTGATGAAGAAAACCGTCGCCATTTAAACAGCATTCGTATGGCTTACGCTTCAGCAGCACTTGACCTTGCTCAAAAAGATAAAAAAGAAGAAGCCAAAAAAATGCTTAATAAAGTTGACCAGAATATGCTACAGGAAAACTTCCCTTATGGTATGGTTAGCCGTAACCAGCAGCAGGATTACATTTCGCTGTTAATGTTACAGGCAAGTTATGCCGCAGGTGATACTGTACTTGCTGCCAAAATAACCAAAAGTCTTAAGAAAGATTTAGAACAACAGTTAAGTTATTATGCATCTTTAAATGATCAAAGAGCTAGCAACTTCGATTACATTGCAGACCAGTCTGGCAGAAGAGGCGGTGATAAAAATACTGCTGAACAGTTTCTGATGCGTATTGCGCAATTAGAGCAGCAGTTTAAAGCAATAAATGGTTTGCCCCAGGAAATACCCGGGCAAATAAACAATAAGCCATCTATGCCTGATACGCCAAAGAAATAATTTAAGATTATGTATCAATCCCTCCGTTAAACCGGAGGGATTTTTTTTATTTACCACTAACGCGTATGTAATAAATAAAGGTTAAATCATAACCGAACAAATCGAGACAATTAAATGTTTATTAACTTAGTTACTCTACAATAAATGTTTGAACAATAAGTCAATGAATCTTTTCCATTTTTCAAAATACGATCCCAATGAGCAAGGCAAATCTCCGTTTGAGACTTTGCTGAATCTTTTTTTGCAGCTCCTCACCTACACCAATGGCGACTTTAACGAAGCCATGCAATGGATGAATGAGCTCGACAAAGAATATAAACTCACCAATAACGAATACGGTATGGGCGATTTTATTGAAGACCTTAAAGAAAAAGGATATATTGATGATAAGAATGAAAAAAGGGAAATAAAAATTACTTCAAAAACTGAACAAGGTATTCGCAAAAAAAGTCTGGAAGAGATTTTTGGTAAACTGAAGAAAACCAAATCAGGCAATCACCAGACTTTTAAACCAGGCGGTGGTGATGAAATAAATCCTGAAACGCGACCTTTTCAGTTTGGTGATACCATGGAGCAAATTGATTTTACCAACAGCATCCGCAATGCCCAAATAAACCACGGTATTGACAGTTTTCGCATGCAGGAAGATGATTTAGAAATACGGGAAACCGATTTTAAATCGCAGACTTCTACCGTGTTGATGATAGATATTTCTCACTCCATGATTTTGTACGGAGAAGACAGAATTACACCCGCCAAAAAAGTAGCCATGGCTTTGAGTGAATTAATCAAAACAAAATACCCAAAAGATACTTTAGATATTGTGGTGTTTGGTAATGATGCTTGGCCTATTGAAATTAAAGACCTCCCCTACCTTCAAGTCGGACCTTATCATACCAATACGGTTGCTGGGCTGGAATTGGCAATGGACATTTTAAGGCGACGCCGTAATCCCAACAAGCAAATTTTTATGATTACTGATGGCAAACCAACCTGTTTAAAAGTTGGCAAACGTTATTACAAAAACAGTTGGGGTGTTGATAGAAAAATTTTGAACCGTTGCATGAACTTGGCAACACAGTGCAAAAAATTAAAAATACCCATCACCACCTTTATGATAGCAACCGACCCATACTTACAAAAGTTTGTACAGGAGTTTACCGAAACAAATAACGGAAAGGCTTTCTTTGCCGGGCTAGATAAATTGGGCTCGTTTATATTTAAGGATTTTGAAAGTGGGAAAAGGAAGACAGTGTATTAGTTTTCACGGAAAGAAGCTAAGGAGCAAAGAAGCAAAGTTTTCTTAGCGTCTTTTGAATTTCATCTTTTCTACTTTGCGTGAAAATCAAGGAAAAATCAATCAGGTTATATAAAATTAAATAATGAATACTACAAAAATTAAAACATTAGGCGAATTAAAGAAAAGCGGCTACACCTCCAAAAGCATCAAACAAGAAATCCGTGAAAACCTTATCGTTAAAATTAAGGCAAAAGAAAATCCTTTTCCCGGCATATTGGGTTACGAAGATTCGGTGATACCCGATACAGAACGGGCACTGTTATCTCAACATAATATTTTGTTTTTAGGTTTGCGTGGGCAAGCCAAAACAAGAATGGCGAGGCAAATGATTGATTTGCTTGATGAGTACATTCCAATTATTGCAGGCAGCGAAATTAACGATGACCCGCTGCAACCTATATCAAGGTATGCTATGGATTTAATAGAAGAAAAAGGCGATGACACACCCATTGCATGGCTTCATCGCAGCCAGCGTTATGGTGAAAAACTTGCAACACCCGATGTAAGTGTTGCAGATTTAATTGGCGATATTGACCCCATAAAAGCTGCCAACTTAAAACTAAGTTTTGCTGATGAACGTGTGTTGCATTACGGCATTATTCCAAGGAGCAACCGAAGCATTTTTGTTATAAATGAATTACCCGATCTACAGGCAAGGATACAGGTTTCACTTTTTAATATTTTGGAAGAAGGTGATTTGCAGATACGCGGTTTTAAATTAAGATTACCGTTGGATGTATTGTTTGTATTTACAGCAAACCCAGAGGATTATACAAACCGTGGCAGCATTGTTACGCCACTTAAAGACAGAATTGAAAGCCAGATACTCACCCACTACCCTAAATCTTTAGAAACTGCGCTGGAAATTACCAGTCAGGAAGCAGATATCAGCGAAGCACAAACACAGCGTGTAAACATCAGCGATTTAATAAAACGCCTTATTGAGCAAGTTGCTTTTGAAGCCCGTGGCAGCGAACTGGTAGATAAGAAAAGTGGTGTTAGTGCAAGGCTTACCATAAGTGCGTATGAAAATGCCATAAGTGCCGCAGAGCGCCGTGCTATTATCAATGATGAAAAAGAAACGCAGGTTTGGCTAAGCGATTTGGTGGGCATCATTCCATCAATCACCGGCAAAATTGAATTAGTTTACGAAGGTGAGCAGGAAGGTCCGTACCAAGTGGCGTTTAATTTATTGGAGCGCTCTATCCGTACACAATTCGGACAGTATTTTCCTAACCCTGATACACTTAAAAAGAAAAAAGGTAAAGATGCCGTGCAGGAAGAAAATCCATATAAAGCCATTACCCGCTGGTTTGATGCAGGTAATACTTTAAACAACTTCTTTGAAACAAAAGACGAGGATAAAGTGCAGTTACTATACAAAGTAGATGGGTTGCATGCCCTTGTAAAAAAATATTATAAAGCTGCAAATGATAAAGAAAATGCGTTGCTGATGGAGTTTGTTTTGCACGGCCTTGCAGCACATTCTTTAATTAGTAAAAAAATACTGGAAGGTAAAATTGAGTTTAAAGATTTAATGGGCAGCATGCTTAATATTGGCTCGCAGCATTTTAGCGAAGAAGATTTTGACGAAGAGGATTTTAATTAAGCGGTTATTTAAACCAACAGCATTGCTCACCGTTAAAATGATTTGTCGATAGAGCAATAAAGCGGTAAAATTTTCTTACCGCTTTTTTTATGCTGCTCCTCTTCCCGCCTTAGCGACAAATAAACCCAGATTAATAAATTTTATCTATATCACTTTTAAATTTTAATAAAATGGACTACCCTGATTTTAAAAAATGTATAGAAGCCTGCCTCGACTGCGCCATCGCTTGCAACCATTGCGCCTACGAATGTTTACATTCCACGGATGTAACGCAGCGCATTCGGTGCATTCAACTTGATCATGAGTGCGCAATCATCTGCTTTGCTTCTGCCAATATGTTGAGTTCGGGCAATAAATGGATTGGTGCGCTTTATCAAGAGTGTGCTGAAATTTGCGATGCATGCGCTGAAGAATGTGAGAAACATGCCCACATGGAGTATTGTAAAAAATGTGCTGAAAAGTGCAGGAAATGTGCGGAAGAATGTAGAAATATACTTAAAATGGCAGCTTAAAATAAATCAACTTTACTTTATGAAAAAAAACAGTTTCGCAGCCATTGCCGTTACTCATAAAAGCCACAAACTATTCTAACGCCGCCTTTGCTCCACTGCGCCCAATAGTTTTGATTAAAACATGAAACCAGTCTACTTTTAAATTGTACAGAAAAGGGAGAGCTTACACACAACGGTAGCGATTATATTATATTTACCTCCCTTTCCAGCACCACCCCAAACTTAGCCTTCACACTCTGCAGTATCTCTTCGCTCAAATCATAAATTTCTTTACCTGTCGCATTGCCGTAATTAACTAAAACGAGCGCCTGCTTTTCGTGGCAGCCTGCATCGCCTCTGCGAAAACCTTTCCAGCTTTCCCCAGTTTGCGGACCGCATTGTTCAATCAGCCAACCAGCGGCAAGTTTTACATTTCCGTTTGGTAAATTGTAACCAACAATGCCGGCAAATTGCGAATTGAGCATTGCAAACTGCGAACTGCTTATCTCTGGGTTTTTGAAGAAACTTCCTGCATTCCCAATAACTGCCGGGTCGGGTAATTTACTTTTGCGGATATTTATTACTGCATCAGAAATGGCTTTTATACTTAACTCCTTAACGCCCATTTTTTCCAGTTCCTGCTCAATGGCTCCGTAAGATGTGTTGAACTTTGGTATTTTATTTAATCTATATGTAACGCTGGTTATTACAAACTGGCCTTTAAGCTTTCGCTTAAAAACACTTTCCCTGTAACCAAACTCACAATCGTTTAAAGTGAAGTTTATAAGTTTTCTATCTTTAATATGATAAGCCTCCAGCGAATAGAAAACATCCTTTATCTCTACACCATAAGCACCTATGTTTTGCATCGGCGATGCACCCACATTCCCTGGAATAAGGGAGAGGTTTTCAACTCCGGCCAAGCCATGTTCTATACAATATAAAACGAATTGATGCCAGCTTTCCCCTGCACCTGCCTGTACATATACATGGTGTTCATCTTCCTTAACAACCTTTATGCTTTTAATCTCATTTTTTAATATTATTCCATCGAAGTTACTCGTAAACAATAAGTTACTACCTCCTCCTAATATTAAAATATAATCATTGACATTATTCTTAATTTGTTGGCCATATTCGAAGAGTTTAGCCAACATTTCTACCGAATTGAACGTTTTTATTTCTTTAGCAAAAGCATTGATTGCAAATGAATTGTAAGTTTTTAATGATATATTATTTTCAATAATGTTCATTTTCCATTTTTATAATTAAATTGTTATTTTGCCAGTTTTTCAGTTGTAAAAAAACCTTTTCGAAATGTTGCACTTTCTTATCTGTAGTGTAACTTTAGTTTTAGCCTCGTAGAGGCGACATATCAGTAGCAATTAAATTAAAAGAGCAGGCTTTTAGTTCCATCGGAGCGTCATGTTAATATATCGCTCCGATGGAGCTGAATACAAAATACTTGCTTTCTCTGCTACTAACATATCGCTCCTACGAAGCTCGGTTTAAACAGCAGGCAGCATTACAGCACCTGCCAACAAATTACATTTTATCAACATCCACCATTATCGTTACGCTTTTAAAAGCCTTTTCCCCCGTTACCAGATTTATATGGTTTCGTATAGCCGCTTTGTACCGCAGACTCATGCCGGGCTCCTTAGGTAGCTTAATTAATATCTCCATTAAATACTGGTTTCGAATACGGTTTACAATTGGCGCTGCCGGGCCAACTATAAAATCTTTTAAGTCCTGCTTTAGCAATTCGGCAAGCTTATCGGCGGCTGCGCTTACTATGTTTTTATCCTTGTGTTTTAAAGTTAGCAAAACTAAACGGCTATATGGCGGGTAGAAAAACTGTCTGCGGTTTTCAATCTCCATCTCGTAAAGCTGTTTATAATTATGCTGTTGCACCAACTGTAAAACGGGATGTTTAACGTTGGTTGCCTGTATAATCACTTTTCCTTGCGCCCCTTTTCTGCCTGCCCGGCCACTCACC
>JBBQPX010000083.1:0-9765 GCA_038216775.1 Chitinophagales bacterium | reverse complement strand
TGTATAATTACCTGCCGGTAGATTATTAAAAACCGGCGAAGGCTGCCAGGTTATACCGCCATCAATTGAATACTCATAATCAACACCAACGGGCATCGTGACAGTAATGGTGCCTGTAGCAGAGGCGTTACAAGCTGCATCAGCCACAGTGCCATCTACGGGTATTGGAGGCGGGTCAGTAAGTGTTGCAGTAGTTGTACCAGTACACATAGAACCTACAACTCTTGCAATGATAGTATACGTGCCGGCAGGTTTAGTAAAGATGTTTGATGCCTGCCAGGTCATACCGCCATCAATGGAATATTCCAGGTTTGAACCTATAGGAGTGTCAACTGTTATTGTACCATCAGCTCCATTGCAGAGTGCATCTGTTGCAGTAGCACCCGGTGTAAGTGTTTTGTAAACAATAATAGTATCTGATCCTTCTGTTTCAATGGCTGAATTATCGCATTGTCGATAAAAAGCTCTCACAACATAACTAACACTGTCTTCGGGCTGGCATACGGTAGAAAACGTGGCTTCAAGTTCGCCATTGCCCAAAGGAATTGTAGTACCGCTCGATACCCATATGCCATTTTTAAATAATGAAACACTATCTAAAAGTGATGTAGTTCCGCTGGGAACAAAACGCCACCCTTCACGTGTGGCATTCCAAACAGTGTTGTTTCTTGCGGGAACCCATTTAGCAAGATCCTGATTCCAGTTTTGTATTCCCAATATAGCTCTGTCACCATTTAAGCCTTGTCCACATTCATTCGGTTTTGATTCAATGAAAATGTCAATCAGCCCACTTGCTTCGTACAATACAATTTGTTGAGTCACAATTTTAGTTGGACAATGATAATATGGAACTTTATAAAAATTAAGAACAAATTTTCTGCAGGGTGCTGTTCCGGTAATTATATACTCCATTTTTCTGCCTAAAGGTTGGGTAGTTGAAGTATTGTCTGGGTCTATATCATGAAAGGGACCCATGATGATGGCTCTTGGGTAAAAGGTATTTGGGATTAATACATTGGCAGGAATATCATAATCATTATATCCGCCATTATTAGAAATATCAAATGATACTACTCCATTACTACCTACTGTGCAATTCTTATAAGTTTGTCCATAGAAACAAAAAGAGAATGGCAAAGGAATGGTTGGCGACCATTTATCATCTTGGTATGCCGGGTCGATTAATATGCCACCGGGATTTGTATATGGGAATGGCGTATAGGGTATTTGAACTACCTGATAGTCTTCTGTAGATTTAATGTCCGGAACTCTTGCTTTTAAAGTGAAGCAGGTATCTAAGCAGGATATAGTAGTATCATTGCCTGCGGCTACATTAAAACAAGACTGTGCCTTTAAGGTATTACTAGTTAAAAAAAATAGTACAATCAGGCAAAGTTGTATAAATTTTCTCATGAATGAACGTTGATGGATATGGCTAAAGTTATTGATTTTCTCTGAAAATTTAACGATTGCTAAAAAATCCACCTAACAAAAGCCTCCATAGCCGCATATTGCGTTAGGCCTAGTTGAGCATATAATTGCGCCGTGTTGGCATTTCGTTCTTCTGCACGTTGCCAAAATTCCCGGTCATCACTTCCCTGAAAGGGAACACTGTCTTTTTGCGACTGGTGTATAAAAATGCCATGGCGTTTTTTTACAACCTGATCCGGACTCATAGGAATGGCCATTTCAATTTCGGTAATATCCCATTCCTGCCAGGCACCTTTGTATAACCAGAGCCAGCAATTATCAATCCATGCAGCTTTACTTTCTTTTATTATTTTGAGTGCTTCAATAACCACATCAAAACAAACTTTATGCGTACCGTGCGGGTCGGCAAAATCACCGGCACAGTAAATCTGTTGTGGTTGTAATTTGTTTAACAAATCCACCGTTTGCTGCACATCAGCTTCACTCATCGGATTTTTTTCGATGGTACCCGTTTCGTAAAATGGCAGGTTCATAAAATGTATCTGTTCATCTTTTAAACCAACGTATTTGCAGGTGGCTTTTGCTTCGCAACGTCTTATTAATCCTTTTATGGCACGGATGGTGTCCGTATCTTTTTCACTTGTCTTTTTAGTATTTAAAAATGCGGTTGCTTCTTTCAGTATTTTTTTGCTTTTGGTTTCGTCAATATCAAACATACTTTCAAAGCCAACAGCAAAATCAATAAAGCGGGTTACAAATTCATCTGTTACGGCAATATTGCCGCTTGTTTGGTAAGCCACATGTACATCATGTCCCTGATCGTGCAATCGCATAAACGTGCCGCCCATGCTTATAATATCATCATCCGGGTGAGGGGAGAAGATGACTGACTTTTTTGGAAACGGCTCACTTCTTTCCGGATGTTTATGACTTTGTGGTCCCGGTTTACCTCCCGGCCAGCCGGTAATACTATCTCTTAATAAATAAAATACCTGCAGGTTGGTTTCGTACGCATCGCCTTTTTCAACCAGTAAATCATTAAGACCATTATCGTTATAATCAACATTGGTTAAACTTAAAACCGGTTTGTTTAATTTAAGTGCCAGGTTAACCACGGCACGTTTCATCATCAGGTCCGTCCACTCACATTCGCCGGTTAACCACGGACTTTTAAAACGCGTTAGTTCGGCTGCGCATGTTTCATCTACAACAAAAGTGCAATCCATGTGGTTTTGCAAAAGCGATGCAGGAATATCTTCTGTTGCATCTTGCTCAACAGCCTTTTTTATAACCAGGGCTTTAGTTTGACCCCAGGCCATTAAAATTATTTTTTTCGATTTAAGGATGGTGTTAATTCCCATCGTAATGGCCATGCGTGGCACCTGGCTCATGTTACCAAAGTCGTAAGCATTTGCAATTCGTGTGCTGTTATCTAAGCTGATAAGCCTTGTGTTGGAATGGATGCTGCTGCCGGGTTCATTAAAACCAATATGGCCATTTACACCGATGCCAAGTATCTGTAAGTCAAGTCCGCCAGCTTCTTCAATTTGCCTTTCATAATCCAGACAGTGAGCCTTTACTTTATCTTTTGGCACCATGCCATCGGGCAGGTGGTAATTTTTTGGGTCGATGTCTGTTTGCTCAAATAAATTTTTGCGCATGAAATAATGGTAACTCTGCAGCGCATCTTTATCCATTGGGTAATACTGATCCAGATTGAAGGTGATTACATTTTTAAAACTTAAACCTTCTTCTTTATGCATACGCACCAACTCGGCATACAATGTTTTGGGAGATGAGCCTGTTGCAAGACCGATAACAGGGTTTTCTCCGGCGGCTTCTTTGCTACGGATAAGGTCTGCAATCTGCTGCGCTACAAAGGCGGAGCCTGATTTAGAATCTGCAAATATTTTTACCGGAATTTTTTCTAATGAGTCTGTGAGGTCGATTTTTTTCATAATAATGTAGAAGCTATTGTTATAAAATTACTGTTTTTTATTTCACGCAAAGTTGCAAACGAGCAAAGCTGCAAAGTTTCTTTTTTTCTTTTGTATTCAACTTTGCAACTTTGCGTGAAAACCTTACTCAACTTCAATTTCATCAACAAACAACCATGCAGGATTACCAGCACCAGCTTGCCCCGAGGGAATGACGCCGTAATTTTTTGCGTGAACCTGAATATATCTGCAGTATTTCGCTTTTTTTATTTCGATTTTGTTCAGGTCGTCTTCTGTGTTCACATCAACGGTAATTGTTTCTAATGGCGGATGTTTTGTAATTATTGTAGTATCGATATATGGAATATAGGTGACATCAACCTGCCTTGGCAAATAAATCCAACTGCCGGTATGTTTAAGTACGTGTAGTGTTACTTTTGAAACATCCATTTCTTTCCCAAGGTCGATTGTTACATCTAAATCGGTTCCGTTAAAGCCTAAAAACTCCGATGATTTGCTCATGCCTTTTTCGTTTTGCACGCCATCAACTAAAGTAAAGGCGCCATTGCCTGGATATGATTTTGACGGAGGATTTACGATTGTGATTTTTTTACCGGTAGCTTTGTTGAAATGAAAAGATTGGTAAACGGGGTTTGATGTATTGTCTTCTTTATTTTTACTAAATGCTGTATAAATCCTATTTTGAGTTATTACAATTGGCTTGTCATATTTAAAGTCGATTGAATTTCCTTCAGGAAATATAAAACGGATTTCGGAATTTTTATCATTACTTTCCAATTTCCAAAGCACTCCATTATAATCCTTAGTTGGTATAACCGTCGCCTTTAAATCATAATATGCTTTACTATAATTAACCTTCTCTTTATCTAATCTTTCAAAAACCGACGGCAATCTCCTCTCAAAATCTTTCCAATCTTTTTTATCTTTTGGGGTCCACAAAACTTCGCTCAATGCAGTCATACGTGGAAAAATCGTGTACTCTACTTTTTTAGTATTGCCTATATATTCGGTCCATACATTTGCCTGTGCACCCAAAATATATTTCCCTTGCTCCGTTGTAAGTTCTTTTGGTACGGGGTCGTAAGCATACACATTTTCAATAGGATTGTAACCACCAATTGTTACGCTGTCTTCATTTAGGCTTTGCGTATGATCAAAATATAGCGGATTGCCGGGTGTCATAATCACATGATGGTTTTGTTTGGCAGCTTCAATTCCACCGGCTTCGCCTCTCCAGCTCATTACTACCGCATTTGGGGCCAGACCACCTTCCAAAATTTCATCCCAGCCAATCATAGTTTTACCTTTGCTGTTTAAATATTTTTCTATGCGTTGCACAAACCAGCTTTGCAATTCATGCTCATCTTTTAAATTATTATCCTTCATTCTTTTCTGGCAATAAGGGCATTTTTGCCAGTGCGTTTTCGGGCATTCATCTGCACCCAAATGAAAATATTTTGATGGAAAAAGTTTTGAAACCTCATCAATTACATTTTCTAAAAACATAAAAGTTGAATCTTTACCGGCGCAAAAAACATCATCAAAAACACCCCAGGTTTCCTGCACTAATTTTATTCTTCCATTCTTTTGCTCCTCAATACTTTTTTGCGAAATCATTTTTGCAGGAATCGCCGTAGGCTCTGCCGGAAAACAACTTAACCACGGATATGCTGCAATGGCGGCGCTTCCATGCCCGGGCATTTCAATTTCTGGTATTACATCAATGTATCTTTCCTTTGCGTAAGCCAATACTTCTTTTATATCTTCCTGTGTATAAAAACCGCCATAAGGTTTATTGTCACTGCCCTTGCCGGGATAGCGGCCTATAATTGTTCCGTTTCTTTTACTGCCCATCTCCGTCAGCCCCGGATATTTTTTTATTTCAATCCGCCAGCCCTGATCATCAGTTAAATGCCAATGAAAAGTATTGAACTTGTAAGCTGCCAGGTAATCGATATATTTTTTGATAAAGGAAACGGGAAAGAAGTGACGGCTTACGTCGAGATGCATACCACGGTAGGAGAAGCGGGGATAGTCTTTAATGGATAGCTGGGGAATATTTAGTTTGTTGTTTTTTGTTGGTTGATTATTGTTTTCCGCCTGAAGTAACTGTAATAAGGTTTGAATGCCGTAAAAAACTCCGGCTTCATTGTCACCAGCAATGGAGATGCCGTTTTTATCAACTGTTAAATTATAGGCTCCGGCAATTCTATTATCTATCCTTTGATAATTAATGCGGATTGAATTTGAATTTGCTGATTTTTTTTCTACATTTAATTTGTAACCAAACTGGATTAGTAAATAATTATTTAAAATAGCGGCAGATTTTTCCAAACCGTTTCCTTCCAAAATAATAACAGTGCTTTTGTCTATAGTGTAAGAACCTTTTCCCATTTTAACCTCTACAGGCATCGGTACAATATTCAATTTACTTTGAGCATTTGCTGTTAAACATCCGAGCATAAAAAAAAGGAAAATATTCTTTTTCATAACTAAATTTTATTTCTTTAAAACGGGTACAATAATCTTGCTCACATTCACTGCATCGTGGTAAATCCTAATTGTTGACTTTTGAAAATCACTATCATCAGCCTTATAAATATCAACAAACTTTTGTGGATTTCTGTCGGCTATAGGAAACCAACTACTTTGTATTTGTACCATAACCTTATGCCCTTTTTTAAAAGTATGTGCCACATCAGGCAGCGTATATTTTACTTCGGTTATTTTGCCGGGCGTAAATGGCTCGGGCACTGCAAAACTGTTACGAAATTTGCCTCGCATTATTTCTCCGCGTACTAACATTTGGTAGCCGCCCATCGGATAGTTTTGGCCGTTGCCTTTTCCGTATTCTTTTTCATCATAAGTAAATTCATCAGGAAAAACATCAATTAGTTTCACTACAAAATCAGCATCAGTTGTTGAAAGGCTCACCATTAAATCTGCTACTAGCGGGCCTGCAAGAGTAAGGTCGTCATCTAATACAAGCGTGGTAAATGTTAGTACATCAGGGCGGCGACTGGCAAAGCGCTGGTCATCTGTCATATATTCTCTCGTTCTGCTTAAACCAACGTCTTCGGTATAAGGAACCGGATGTGTAGGATCGCTGATGTATTCAGTGTATGAGCCTGTACTTTCTATTGATTTTCCACTTTTTAAAATTTCTGATATCTGTTCAGCTCCGGTTTTTATTTTCTGATAAATACCTTCAGCAGAATTTGCAAATAACAATTTGCCATCGGGGGACAAATTAATATTTGTAAATGTTATGTTTTCAGGAGGCCATGATTTTAAGCTCTTCCATTCATTTAAGCCACTGAAAAAAACCGATGCCTCAGCAATATCACGTACGGTGCCCTTAAGTTTTAAATAAAAATTAAAGAAAGGTATTTCTATATTTTGCTGATAGTATTCGCTGGTTTTTTGGCCGAAACGTACATTGCCTAAATATGACCCATCGCCGCGGCCACCCCAACCACCATGAAACCAGGGCCCCATTACCAGACGATTATCGGTGTTGCTATTTTTCGCTTCTATCGCTTTATATAAATTCCAGGCACCAAAGCAATCCTCTGCATCAAACAAACCTCCAACTATAAGCATGGCTGGTTTTATATTGGTTACAAAATTTCTGGGGTCTCTTGCTTTCCACCACTCATCGTAGTTAGGGTGATTCATTAAATCTTTCCAAAAAGCAATGCTATCGCCCATTATTTTTGTGAAATTCTTTATGGCTCCGGTTTTTAAATAGAAGTCATAATTATCTTGCGAAGGTATTTTGTAACCAGGGCTTCCTACAGTTGATGGTACCGGTCTTGGTTTACCAAAGCCGCTGTAAAAACTAAAACCATCCATCAGCATAAATGCTCCGTTGTGGTGAAAGTCATCGCCCTGAAACCAGTCGGTTACCGGAGCCTGCGGACTAACTGCTTTTAATGCCGGGTGACCGCTTAATGCCGCCATGGTTGAGTAAAAGCCGGGATATGAAATACCAAAAACACCAACCCGTTTATTATTACCCGGTAAATTATTAATCATCCAGTCAATAGCATCGTAGGTATCGCTGGCTTCGTCAATTTCTTTCCCCTTTTTATTTGGGTTAAACGGGCGAACATCTTCAAAATTACCTTCACTCATATACTTTCCTCTCACATCCTGTATTGCAATTATGTATCCCTCCTGCAAATAATTGTACCAGTAAGATGCATACAACCGGGGATTTAATTTGTCTTCTCCGTAAGGAGAACAGGAGTAAGGTGTGCGATTTAATAAAATGGGATGTTTTACTGTACTGTCTTTAGGAATGTAAAATGCAGTAAACAGGCTAACTCCATCTCTCATAGGCAGCATTTTTTCTACCTTATAATAGTTTTGAGTTACCCACAGCGAATCGGTGTTTTGGGCTGTAGCGCTGCAAAAAAATAAACTGACAATGCAGAGAAAAAGAAAATATTTTTTCATTTGATAATTATTTGAGTGTTAAATTTAACGAAACTAAACGGCTTATGAATACTGAAAGAGACTTGCTTATCAATAATTTTTATTCTTGTTTTCAAAAGCTGGATTATAAAGGCATGATAAGCAACTACAGCAATGATATTGTTTTTTTTGATCCTGTATTTGGTTTGTTACGTGGCGATGAAGTGCGGGGCATGTGGGAAATGCTTTGTAAAAATGCAAAAGATTTCTCACTAACCTATTCCAATATTCAACATTTAGATGAAGAATACAGTACTTGTGATTGGGTTGCGACTTACACTTTCTCTAAAACTGGCAGAAAGGTTGTAAATAAAGTTAAAGCAAATATGCGTTTTGATGATGGTAAAATTGCAGAGCACAGCGATGCCTTTAGTTTACACAAATGGAGTAAGCAGGCCATGGGTTTTATGGGCTGGTTACTTGGCTGGAACAGGTTTTTTCAAAAAAAAATACAGAACAGGGCAAGTAAAAATTTGAGAAAATTTATGGAGGCAAGCGGTAGTTAATTTTTATTTTAGACGAAGATTAGATTTTGACTGAAGGAATATTACACAAGGAGAAAAGATTGAAGCATATTTTATCGGCTTTTAAAAACATTCTTTGCAAACAAAGTTTTATATACCACATGTTCTATTGCAGCAGTTCATTAACTGCATTATGGTTGTACAAGCTGAAATGGATACGGATGAATCTGTTGTTGTTTGTTACCCGCCTACGTCGCAACATTCGCTTTTCTTTTATATTAACGATCGGATAAAAGTTCAGAAAAAAGGAGAGGGAGGCTTTATGCTTCAACCACGTAGTGTATTGGTAGGCTTGCAGTCGTCCAGTGTAATATTGGATATTGGTAGAAGCCACAAAGCAGTACGTGTTGGTTTTCATCCGGGCGGTATGTTTCGCTTGCTCGGATTTTCCATGTTAGAAACGATTGACGGCAGTTACGATGCAGCGGATGTGTTTGGAAATGAAATACAGGAAGTAAATGACAAATTACAGGAAGCAATTAGTTTTGATGAAATAAAAGAAGTGATAGAGCAGTTCCTGCTTATGAAAGTGAAGCTTTTAAAAAGAGCATTACCTTTTGATAATGCCATGCTAGAACTATTAAAATTTAATGGAAATGTATCAATAGAACAAATCGCCTCGCTGGCTTGCCTTAGCCTTCGCCAGTTTGAACGTGTAAGTAAGGAACGTATTGGTTTACCACCGAAAGTATTTGCTCGGCTGGTTCGTTTTTCCAAAGCTTACCGGTTACGTGAAAGTTTTCCAGATGCAAGCTGGACAAGTATTGCATACGAATGTGGGTACTTTGACCAAGCCCATTTTATCCGTGACTTTAAAGAATTTGCCGGAGTTTCGCCAAGTATTATTGAAAAAGGACTGGAAGCAATACCAGTACGCATGCAAGCCACTATGCGTTTATAATTGTCGCTTTTATACTATTTATCTCCCGTTGCATTGTAGAAATTTGTTTTTAAAATAAGTAACTATGCAACAATCATTTTTTATTCTATTATTATTTGCCTTAACACTCGCCCAACCGGTAAGTGCACAATCACCTGACTCGCTGAATAAGTTAAAAGACTACAATTTTGCAGTTTACTACAGCTCTGGTCATAAACAAAGAGCTAAAACAACAGCGAATCGTATTGAAAAAGCAATGGCATATCAGGAGCAACTGCTTGGTTTTAAGCCAACCGTAACTTTATTTGTTTTAGATGTTGCCGACTGGAAGGTATATACATCAGGGATGCTGTATGGTATGCCACATTTTAATGGTGAAAGTAAAAATCTGATTGTTGCAGCAGAAGACAATCCTTTCTGGCAAAGTTTTTTACCGCCGCTTGACCAATTGCCAACGGAACTTCGTGAACCAATAAAAAACGCATACACAACC
>JBBQPX010000082.1:0-9796 GCA_038216775.1 Chitinophagales bacterium | reverse complement strand
ATCGATAATTCCCCTTTAGGGGAAAGGGGCATGGCACGAATTCTCTCCATAGACTACGGCGGTAAACGAACCGGACTTGCAGTTACAGACCCATTGCAGATTATTGCAACAGGGTTGGAAACTATTGATTCCAAAGAACTCATCCCCTGGTTAAAAAAATATCTGGTGCAGGAAGATGTAGAATTAATCATCATCGGCCTGCCAAAAAACTGGGACGAATCGGATACGCACGGAACCCCACTTGTAGAAGCTGTCATCAAAAAAATACAAAAAGAATTTCCGGCCATGCCGATAAAAACCGTTGATGAACGTTACTCCTCTAAAATGGCGAAAGATGCCATGCTTGAAATGGGCATGAAGAAAAAAGATCGCCGGGTTAAAGGCAATGTAGATGTTATTGCAGCTACTATTATTTTACAAGAATATATGAATGCCGAATAGTCTTAAAGGGACTTAGCAACTCAAAGAGTTAAACTCTTTTCTATAAGCAAATTTAGGGTTACTTTTGCAGTATTATTTAATGAATTAAACGGTTCCTTTAGGGAGATGGAGGTCTTATGATTTTACCCATAGTAGCATACGGTTCGCCGGTTTTACGCAAAGTTTGCGATGATATAACAGCTGATTATCCGGGATTGGATAAACTGATTGCAGATATGTGGGAAACCATGTATAATAGCAATGGCGTTGGTTTGGCAGCTCCGCAAATAAATGTACCTATTCGATTATTTGTAATGGATAGCGAGCAAATTTTTGAAAACCAGGAAGAAGATGAAAAGGGTGAATATCCTGATGAGCCAGGTTACAAAGGGGTTTTTATAAACGCACATGTGGTTGGGCTTAAAGGTAAGGAATGGGCTTATAACGAAGGTTGCCTAAGTATCCCCAAAATACGGGAAGACGTTTACCGTGTAGAAGAAGTGACTATTGAATTTGAAGACGAAAATTTTGAACTTCATACCAAAACATTTAATGGAATAACTGCCCGTGTTATTCTGCACGAATACGACCATATAGAAGGTAAACTTTTTATAGATTACCTGAAACCGCTAAAGCGTAAGCTGATGCAACGCAAGCTCAACGATATTTCCAAAGGAAAGATTGATGTTGATTACCGTATGGTCTTCCCTAAATAATTTTCTCTTCCCTAATATCAAATTTGCAGAAAACGTGTATAACAAAGTTTTTAAAAAGATAGCTTAAATTACGGGCATGAAATATTTCATATCTGGATTTTTTTGCTTTTTATACAGCCTCTGTTTATCTGCGCAGCAAAAAAATGACAGCTTGGTGCTGATAGGTAAAAAAACAATTACCTTAAGCGAAGTTGTTGTAAATAATAAATTGAATGTGCCAGCCTTTATTGAGCGTGTTAAAAACGATACCAGTTTTTACAAAGCATTCCGCAACCTGCATATAATTGGTTTTAGCGCTTACAACAGTATTTACATGAATGATGGTGATGGAAATGCTAAAGCAACTTTACGCAGCAAAACAAAACAGACAAGGCTAAACAATTGTCGTACTATGCAAACGCTGGAAGAACAGCTTACCGGCGATATGTATGATGAAAACCACGAGTTTAATTACTACACTGCAAAAATGTATGCCTCGCTTTTTTTAACAAAAGATTCTGTTTGTGGAGAAGATAATATCGTTGCCGGCCGGGAGTTTAGCACGCAAGGTAAAACGGGCATGGAGAAAAATAAAGAACAGTTAAAAATGTTGTTCTTCAATCCTGGCAGGCGAATAAGTGGATTACCTTTCATCAGCAATAAAACAGCTATTTATGATGATGATATGGCTGATAAATACGACATTAGTATTGACATAGATAAGTTTAAAAATATTAATTGTTACATCTTTAAACAAAAAGTAAAACCCGATAATAAGGGCGATGTGGTAGTGGATGAAATGACGACTTGGTTTAACGATGAAACCTTTGAAGTAATGGCTAGGAATTACACATTGAGTTATAGTGCCGGCGTTTACGATTTTAAAGTGGAGATGCAGGTTGAGCTTACAAAGTTTGGAGAATATCTTGTACCATCGCTGATACGTTATGTTGGTAACTGGAAGGCGATTTTTAAACCAAGAGAAAGAGGGATTTTTACCGCCACCCTATTCGATTTTAATTAAGAATGAACCAGCATTCTTAATAACATTCCTTTTAATTTTATTAACTTTTAGATGCTTAATTTTAATCTATGAAAATTATTCTAAGAAAATGCCTGTTGTTATTCTTTCTTTTTACAACATTTAATGTAGCCGCACAAACCAAAGGGCGTGATTTTAATGCTGTGGATGCCTACGTAAAAAGCCTGGGGCCTTTAACAGGTATGAGTATGGGAACAGTTAACAATGTTGTAAGCAAAAAATTCACTGATAAAATTGACAAAGCAAGGGCTATTTATTATTGGATATCGAATAATATTACGTTTGATGTAAAATCTCAAAGAAATTATAACACAGCAAAAAACACACCTGCTGATGTTTTAGAAAGCAGAAAAGCTATAGGCATTGGCTTTGCTAGTCTTTTTCAAGATATGTGCAGTAGTGCAGATATTCGCTGCCTTACCGTTGATGGGTTTATTAAAACCAATGTGGAACAGATTGGTGAAAAAGGCGTAGAAATTAACCATAGTTGGGCTGTTGTGCAATTAGGGCAAAGCCCGGAGGATTGGTTTTATGTTGACCCGGCTTTTGGAAGCGGTTACCTTAATGCAGATTTAAAAGAGTTTACTCCCTCTTATTCTGATGCTTATTTTTTTACAGATAAAGAAACCTTTAACCTGCAGCATTTCCCCGATAATGAAGCCTGGAAACTGGGTAGCGCTCCCAAAAACAAGGGTGATTTTTTTGACTTACCCGTAGTTAGAACTGCAGCAATTGAACTCGGCATAAAAAAATTATCTCCCAATGAAGGACGGATAAAAACAAAAGCAAAAAACGCTGTAAAATTCAGCTTTGCCTTAAAAAATGCAGGAGATATTACTAAGGTTGAATTGGGTATCGGCGAAAAAAAGAAATATAAAGTGGAAGCGGTTCAATATAACAGTTCGTCTACCAACTTGAGCTTTAGCCACAAATTTGAAGTTGAAGACAGCTACCCTGTTACCATTTTCGTTAATGGAAAAGAGTTTGCCTGGTATTATGTGGAAGTGGAGTAGATAAGAATTTACTCCTCCATTTTTCTACGAAGGCTTAGCGGTCTCATATCCGTCCAAGCTTCTTTAATAAACTCTAAGCATTCCGTTTTAGTGCCTGATTTACCAGCATCCTGCCAACCGAGCGCATTTTCCCGATTTGCAGGCCATATAGAGTACTGCTCCTCATCATTAATAACCACTTTATATATTTGGTTCTCATCTGCTGCTTCCATTGTATTTTTTTTGAGATTGTTATTCATTTATGTAAGAAACAAAATAGTAAAAAAAAATCCTATCTGCAATACATTTTGCAAATAGGATAAAAAAAAGCTCCAATTTTCATTGAAGCTTTTTACTATAAATTATGCCCTTTGTTTTGCAGGGGCTTTTTTCTTTACTTTTTTCAGCGCAGCATTAATATCCTTGCTTATATTTTCATAAGTGGCTTTACCTTCTACCAATTCGCCATTAACAAAAAACGTAGGTACATCCCTTACACCTTTTTCAATGCCTTCGTTTAAATCGTTACGCACCTGCCAGCCGTAAGTTGAGTTAATCAACTCATCTAAAAAGTGCTTATTGCTGATACCAGCTTCTTTAGAGTACAATTTTAAACTGGTGGTACCCAATTGACGACGATTTTCAAAAAGAATATTGTGCATTTCCCAAAACTTACCTACCTGCGATGCAGCTACTGCAGCTTCGCCTGCCTTCATAGAGCGCTGATGAATGCGGGTTAAAGGAAAATGACGGAACTGAAATCTGATTTTACCATCAAACTCTTCTAATAATTTTTTTACCACCTCATTTGCCTTTGCACAATCTTCACTTTCGTATTCTCCAAATTCCATCAGCGTAACTGCTGCATCAGGATTACCTACAAAAACGTCCTGTGGTGGGATTATCTCAACCACTTCTTTAGGTTTCATTGCCATAATATTTCTCTTTTGCTGTTGTATTTAAACAACTTTTGTTATTGTATTATACTGTTTAATTTTTCTGCTTTACTTCCGCCTGCTTTGCTCCCTCATTTCTAAAAACCACTGTTCCATCAAACACATCAACTAAAACGGGCTTTGTTTTATCAATATCTCCGGCTAAAATCCTTTTACTTAGCTTGTTTACTATCTCTTTTTGTATAAGGCGTTTTAATGGTCTTGCTCCAAATTGTGGGTCGTAACCATTTTCTGCTAAAAAGTCGAGTGTATAATCACTAAACTGAAGGTTTATTCCGGTTTGTGCAACCATTTGCTTCAAACTGTTTAACTGCATTTTAATAATACCTTTAATATCATTCTTCATTAACGGTTGAAACATAATCACTTCGTCAATTCTGTTTAAGAACTCCGGACGTATAGTTTGCCTTAGCAAGGTCATAACCTCGGCTTTGGTGCTTTCAACTACTTCCTCCTTATTATCTTCGGTAACTTTTTCGAAATTTTCCTGAATAATATGGCTACCCATATTTGAAGTCATAATAATAATCGTATTCTTGAAATTAACAATACGGCCTTTATTATCGGTTAGCCTTCCATCGTCCAATACCTGCAAAAGTACGTTAAAAACATCAGGATGCGCTTTTTCAATTTCATCTAACAAAATAACGCTATATGGCTTTCTTCTCACCGCTTCTGTCAATTGCCCACCTTCCTCGTATCCAATATACCCCGGAGGTGCCCCAACAAGCCTACTAACTGCATGTTTTTCCTGATATTCGCTCATATCAATACGAGTCATCATATTATCGTCATCAAAAAGATATTCAGCCAGTGCCTTTGCCAACTCTGTTTTACCTACTCCCGTTGTACCCAGGAAAATGAAAGAGCCAATTGGCTTTTTAGGGTCTTGAAGGCCAGCCCGGCTGCGACGTATGGCATCAGATACGGCTTCAATAGCCTCCTCCTGCCCTACTATCCGCTTGTGTAATTCATCTTCCAGGTTAAGCAATTTCTCACGTTCCGTCTGCAACATTTTCGTAACCGGAATGCCCGTTGCTTTCGCCACACTTGCTGCAATGTCTTCAGCATCAACCTCTTCTTTAAGCAAACGCTTCTCTGTACTGTCTGCTAATTGCTCCGTAAAATCGGCCACAATTTTCTCCTGTTCCTGCACTTTTCCGTAGCGTATTTCAGCTACTTTGCCATAATCGCCCTCACGTTCGGCTTTATCTGCAGCCAGTTTTAAGTTTTCTATCTCTGCCTTTGCATTTTGTATTTTATCTACAACTTCCTTCTCCTGCTGCCATTTGGCTTTAAAAGTGTCTCTTTCTACTGCCAGGTTAGATATTTCTGTATTTAACTGCTTCAGTTTGTGCTCGTCATTTTCACGCTTAATCGCCTCCTTTTCTATTTCCAGTTGACGGATTTTTCTATCAAGTTCATCCAATTCTTCGGGCATGCTGTTCATCTCCAAACGAAGTTTGGCCGCACTTTCATCAATTAGGTCAATTGCTTTATCGGGTAAAAAACGGTCTGTAATATATCTGCTCGATAATTCCACTGCGGCAATAATCGCCTCATCTTTTATTAAAACATGATGATAGGTTTCGTACCTGTCTTTTAACCCACGCAGAATGGAAACAGCATCTTCAATAGATGGTTCATCAATCATCACTTTTTGAAAACGACGTTCCAATGCCTTATCTTTTTCAAAGAATTTTTGATACTCATTTAAGGTAGTCGCACCAATTGCCCTCAACTCTCCACGTGCCAATGCAGGTTTTAAAATATTGGCTGCATCCATAGCGCCATCGCCACCACCGGCACCTACAAGTGTATGTATTTCATCAATAAACAAAATAATTTGCCCATCGCTGTCTGCAACTTCTTTAACTACTGATTTTAAACGCTCTTCAAACTCACCTTTATATTTTGCACCGGCTATAAGCAAGCCCATATCCAACGCATAAATAATTTTTGATTTTAAGTTTTCAGGCACATCTCCATTAACAATACGCATGGCCAAACCCTCTGCTATTGCGGTTTTACCTACACCTGGTTCACCAACTAATATGGGGTTGTTTTTGCTCCTGCGGGATAAAATATGCAGCGTTCTGCGTATCTCTTCATCCCTGCCAATAACAGGGTCAAGTTTGCCGGCACGGGCCATTTCAATTAAATTTTTCGCATACTTATTAAGCGCATTAAACTGAGTTTCGCCTGTTTGAGATGATACAGTTGAACCCTTTTTTAAATCTTTGATGGCAGCTATTAAACCTTTCTCTGTAAGACCAGCATCTTTTAATAATTTGGCGGTATTGTCGTTGCCTTGAAGCATAGCAAGCAACATGTGCTCAACACTTACAAATTCATCACTGAAGGTTTTTAATGTTGCGGTAGAACGCAGCAAAACATTGTTAGCATCTCTGCTTAAACTTTGCGCCGGTTCACCACCTGAAACTTTCGGAAGCTTTCCTATAGCAGCATCCAGTTTCTCATCAACATAACTAACGTTAACGTTGTTTTTCTTTAATAGATATTCAACAGGCGAATCTTTATCATTCAACAAAGCTTTTAAAACGTGCTCAGTTTCTATATTTGAATTACCGGCTGTAAAAGCCAGTTGCTGTGCCTGCTGTAATATCTCCTGCGATTTTATGGTTAAATTTTGTAAACTCATTTTTATCGATTTTATACTGATATATCAAAAGCTAATCCAATGCAAAATGTACGCTATTATGGCACACAAAATGCAGGCCAACTGCCGCAACAGCAGCCATTTAGTAGCTTTTATGCTATTGTTGCAGGTTACTCGTTGTAAAGCTGTTAACAAATGATTTTACACTCATTTATCATTATCGTGTAAATTTGCTGTGTTTGAAAGGAAAATGGTTACCCAATTAATACAGTTGTAACATTTAACCCTTTTGAAAAACCGAGTTAATGAAAAAAATAACTAGCATACTTCTATTCTCAGGCATCATATTTTCTGTCTCTGCTCAAAAAAAATCGAGGTTAATTGAGGGTATGTATATTCAGTGGGGTTATAACACTGAATGCTACACTAAAAGTAACATACATTTCACTATGGCAAATGGTGACAATTTTACGCTTCACAATACCATTGCCCGTAACCGGCCAGACTATGATGCCATTTATAAGCATCCGAAAGATATATCTATTCCGCAGTACAATTACCGAATCGGTTTTTATCTAAACAAAAGTCATTCTAAAGCTTTAGAAATAAATTTTGACCATGCAAAATACATTGTGAGTGATTATCAAACTGTAAGAGTTACCGGAAAAATTGATGGTGTTGCAGTGGATTCTAACATGGTTTTAGACCCAGCCACCTTCTTACATTTTGAACACACCGATGGTGCCAACTGGCTTCATATTAATTATGTACGTCAGTATAATTTATTGCTGAAGAAAAAGAAACAAACACCACTTGCTACCTTGCTGTGGAAGGCCGGAGCCGGCATTAATATACCACGTACAGATTTCACCTGGCGAGGTGATAGATACAACAATAATTTTCACGTAGCTGGCTACAATATAAGCGTAGAGGCAGGTGCCAGACTTTATCCTTTTAAAAAATTCTTTTTTGAAATGACAGGTAAAACTGGTTATGTAAAGTATGTAAATGCCCTGGCAGATACAGAAACAAGCAAGGGCAACCGTGCAAGGCATAGCTTTGGATACCTTGAATTAATTGGAACAATTGGTTACGATATTAAGTTTTAAAACAAACAAATAATCGGAAAGCCCTGTACTAATGCAGGGCTTTTGTATTTTTATACCAACAAAATTATGTACGAACATAAAAAGCAGAAATTGGCTCCGGTAAAAGTTTACTATCGCAGACTTTGGGGCAATGCTGTACTTGGGTTTTTGATTATGGCTATTTGTTTATTTATCGGGGTATTGGGGTACAAGCTTACCATTCCTGAACTTGATTGGTACGATAGCCTTTTAAATGCTTCGATGATACTAAGTGGCATGGGCCCAATGATTGACGCCTCAATAAAAATGACTAAAATGGCAAAGGTATTTGCGTCTCTTTATGCATTATTTAGCGGAGTAGCTTTTATAAGTACTATCGGCATTTTAATTGCGCCGATTGCACATCGGTTTTTTCATAAATTACATGTAGAAGATAACGCTTCTGATTAATGGGTGCCATTGAAAAAAATACCGCCCTTATTAAAACTCTTGCTGCAAATGCAGGTTTTGATTATTGTGGCATTGCTAAAGCCGAGATACTCACTGAAGATGCAAAACGTCTGGAAAGCTGGCTTAGCAAGGGTATGCACGGCGGCATGCAATACATGGAAAATCATTTTGACCTGCGGATTAATCCTGCTAAACTGGTACCGGGGGCAAAGTCTGTAATTACATTAATGCAAAATTACTTTCCAGCTCAACAACAATCTGTAGCCGCACCAAAAATTTCAAAATACGCTTTTGGGCAAGATTATCATGAAGTTATCAGGAGTAAACTAAAATTATTTCTACAACAAATAAGCGAAAAGATTGGTGAAGTGCATGGTCGTGGTTTTGTTGATAGTGCTCCTGTGCTAGAAAGAGCATGGGCGCAAAAAGCGGGCTTTGGTTGGGTAGGTAAAAATGGTAACCTTATTAACAAACAAAGCGGCTCGTTCTTTTTTATTGCTACGCTGATTGTTGATTTAGATTTATTGTATGATGATGCACTTGCCAAAGATTATTGCGGCACTTGTACAAAATGCATTGACAACTGCCCTACAGATGCAATACTTGCTGATAAAGTTATTGATGGCAGTAAGTGCATTTCCTATTTTACCATCGAGCTAAAAGATGCCTTGATTCCGGATAACATGAAAGGTAAATTTGAAAGCTGGATGTTTGGTTGCGATGTTTGTCAGGATGTTTGCCCGTGGAATCGTTTTTCAAGACCAAATACTGAAATTGCGTTTACGCCAATACCTGAAGTTTTAAATTTAACCACAAACGATTGGGAAGAAATGACCGAGGAATTGTTTAAAACTATTTTCAAAAATTCTCCCCTTAAAAGAAGTAAGTTTAGCGGCATAAAAAGAAATCTCCATTTTATTCAGCATTAATATGAATACGAACATTCAAAAATTGTACAACATAGCAAATAAACCAAACCGGCTAGTTATTGGTTTAATGAGTGGCACTTCGTTAGATGGTTTGGATATTGCTTTATGTAAAATCAGTGGTAGCGGATTAAATACCAAGCTTGAAATAATAAATTTTGAGACTAGAGCATACGCAGCTGACTTTAAGCGTGAGATAAAGAAGGTTTTCAGCAAAAAAGAAGTGGACTTAGAAAAGTTAACTTTATTAAACCCATGGATTGCTTTGCAACATGCTGAAATGGTAAATGCATGCCTGAAGAAATGGAATATCAGAAATGAAGAAGTTGATTTAATTGCAAGTCATGGGCAGACTATTTATCATGCTCCCAAAAGTTTACATCAACAACAAAAATTTGGTAATGCAACTTTGCAAATTGGCGATGGCGACCATCTTGCAGTTGCAACAGGTATTATTACCATCAGTGATTTCAGGCAAAAAAATATAGCCGCAGGCGGAGAAGGTGCGCCGCTGGCTGTTTATGGAGATTACTTGCTGTTCAGCAAAAAAAATGAAGACAGAATATTATTAAATATTGGAGGCATTGCAAACTTTACTTATCTGCCC
>JBBQPX010000081.1:0-9833 GCA_038216775.1 Chitinophagales bacterium | reverse complement strand
GCTATTGTTTTAATATTTAAAAAGGAGTGGGCTCCGTTTTTAGCACCTGCTTATGCATTGCTTGAAGGTTTGTTTGTAGGAGCTATATCTGCTTATTACAATGCAGCATTTGCTGCTACAGCACCCGGCATTGTTATGAATGCAGTAGGGCTTACATTCGGTACTGCCATTGCCATGTATTTGCTTTACAGTTTTAAAATAATAAAAGCAACGGCAAAATTTAAGGCAATAATAATAACTGCAACAGCAGGTATTGCTATTTTTTATGTAATTACTTTCCTGCTTTCCTTTGTAGGAGTTTCAATTCCGTTTTTGCATGAAGGCAGTATAATGGGTATTGGTTTTTCAGTTTTTGTTGTAGCAATTGCTGCGCTGAATTTGATTCTGGATTTTGATATGATTGAAAAAGGCGCTGAACTAGGAGCTCCAAAATATATGGAGTGGTATGGCGCATTTGGCCTGCTGGTAACCATTGTTTGGTTATACCTGGAGATATTAAGATTGTTATCGAAGATTAGTAAACGATAAAAATACAATAATTGCAAAAAAATGCCGCTCAATTTTGAGCGGCATTTTTTATGTCTTCAATTAATGCTTCAACCTTTCCTTTAATAAAATCTCTTATTTCGTTAAACTGTTCCGGCTGCATATGTTTTGGGTCGGGTATTTGCCAGTCAACAAATTGTTTGGCAGGCATCCATGGGCAGGCATCGCCGCAGCCCATCGTTACCACGGCATCAAAAGGAGCAAAGGCTTTTACTTCATCAAGGCTTTTACTATCGTGAGTGCTTAAATCGTAACCGAGTTCCTGCATGGCGGCAATGGCTTTCGGGTTTACTATGCCGCTTGGTTTGCTGCCGGCGCTGTATGCTTCCACCCCATCGCCGCCGAATATTTTTGCAAATGCCTGACTCATTTGAGAGCGGTTACTGTTTTCTACGCAGACAAAAAGTAGTTTTAATTTCTTCACTTACTTATTTTAAAAAAGGGAAGTCAAGTTTTTAAAACTTGACTTCCCCGTGATTTTTAGCAACATCCGCTGCCCGGTTCGCAACAATTTCTGTCGTCTTTTGCAGGTTTATCTGCATAAACCGTGATGCTGGTAATTTTTGTGTTGCCTTTTTTATATTCCGCAATTTCATCGTCGCTCAAATAATTTTTTAAAATATTATCAGGTATAATTATTTCTTTTTCTTTTTGAAGGCTGATGTTTTTAAAACCTGCAGCTACAATCATTTCTAGATAAACTTCTTTTTGAACAGCTCCGCTTACGCAACCTGCATATAATTCTGCTATTTCTCTCCACTTAGAAGGCAAAGCACCTTCCAGCACAATATCAGAAATTGAAAAATGAGCACCCGGTTTTAAAACCCTGAAAATTTCGCTGATTACTTTGTGTTTGTTAGGAACTAAATTCAATACGCAATTACTTACAATTACATCGGCATAATTTGATGTTACGGGCATATCATCAATATCGCCCAGTCTGAATTCAACATTATTAAAGCTTAGTTTTTCAGCATTGGCCCTCGCTTTGTTAATCATAGCTTCAGTAAAATCAATACCCAAAACTTTACCATTTTCGCCAACTATTTTTCGTGCAATAAAAGCGTCGTTACCTGCACCGCTGCCTAAATCAATAACCGTATCACCGGCTTTAATCTTTGCAAATTCTGTAGGTAATCCACAACCTAAGCCTAGGTCTGCATCTGCATGATAGCCTTCCATCTTGGTGTAATCATCACTCATAATGTTATAAACTTCATCGCCGCAGCAAGAAGAAGTGGCACCACAACACGACGTTGCGTTTTGCTCAATTGATTGTTCTGCAATGGCTGCGTACTTTTCTTTTACCAGTTCTTTAATTTTTGTTTCGTTGTTCATGATTTTTTTTTTTGAAGCCCCAAACCCCTGAAGGGGCTTTTACCTGAGCGGTTAAAAATATTTTATCAGCAACATGCTTTTTCATTCTGCACCTTCATTTTATTAAATAGAAAACTGAATTCGCCCATGAATTTTTCAAAAGCTTTCCAGTTAATACAATAGCAGCTTCTCGGTCCATCAATGCTGCCATTAATTAACCCTGCGTTTTTAAGTTCTTTTAAATGCTGCGACACAGTTGATTGCGACAATGGCAATACTTCCACAATCTCGCCACAAATACATTCATTTTTCTGCGCCAGCAATTTTAAAATAGCAATACGTGCAGGATGAGCTAAAGCCTTAGCAAAAGCTGCAAGGTCTTGTTCTCTTTGAGTAAATTCTTCTTTTTTGTGAATAGCCATTTTAAATACTTATTTTTTGAAAACTACAGAACAGAAAATTTTGAATTGTTTTAAACGGGGTAATATGGTCTGTGGAAATACACCTGATTTTTTTAAACCATTTTTGCAGGGCAGAAGTCAATACATTTTCATTGTATTGCTTTACGGGCAGACCGCTGCATTTTTCCGGACCATCAGTAGAGAATGTGCCAATTATTAATTTCCCATCAGGATTAAGATGTTGTTGCGCAATAGCCAAGTAAGTATTAATCTCGTCTGCGGTAGTTAAAAAATGAAAGGCCGCCCTATCGTGCCAACAATCAAACTTTACATTGCTTTTAAATTCAAGTATATCTGAAACAACCCACTTAACTAAGCCTGCTTTATTACCCAATCTTTGTTTTGCTTTATTAATTGCTGTTTCAGAAATGTCCAACACGGTTATATTGCCGTAGCCCATTTGTAAAAGATGGTCAACCAAAAAACTATCACCGCCACCAATATCAATAATGGCCGCTGTTTTAGGCAAATCAAGTTGTTGTACAAAGTCCAGCGATTGCTGAGGCGTTTGTTGATACCAGCTTACCTCATCAATTTGTTTAGAGCTGAATACTTTTTCCCAATGTTGTTTTTTAGTCATCGTTAATCTTATATCGCAAATATACGATTAATAAAACGGAATCACCAAATCTTTATGAAAATTTTTATTTTCTATACCGGATTGACACTTCACAAATACTTATAAGTCCCAGACATATTCAATCTCAATGTATCAGGAAATAACATCTCTTTCATTCATTAATCTTCCAACGACTTTAATATTTTCTCCAAATTCAGTCCATTAGCCATGGCCGTAAAAATAGAATGATACACTTTCTTTTTTGCAAATAATTCTTCGTGTGTTCCATCTTCTGCAATCTTTCCTTTTTCCATTACCACAATATGTGCGGCATCTATAATTTGCGAAATACTGTGCGATACAATAATGACTGTTCTGTCTTTCTTTATTGCATCCAGACTGTTTTTTATTTGCTCTGTGGCAATGGCATCAAGGCTTGCAGTAGGTTCATCTAAAAAAATAATAGCAGGATTTTTTAAAAACAAACGGGCAATGGCAATTCTTTGTTGCTGCCCGCCCGAAAGCAGCGAAGCCTCGGCCTGGTATGTACCGGGCATATCCATAATTTGCTCATGAATATATGCCTGTTTTGCAGCTTCCATCACTTCTTCGTCAGTAGCGGCAGGATTTCCATATTGAATGTTTTCAAAAACAGAACCTTTAAAAATATGATTCTTTTGCAACACCAGCCCAATGTTCCGGCGGAGGTATTCCGTGTCGTATTCTTTTAAATTAACACCATCTAGAAAAATGTCTCCGCTGGTTGGCTCATAAAATTTATCCAGAAGATTAATGACGGTACTTTTTCCTGCTCCACTTAAACCTACGAGCGCTGTAATTTCATTAGGGCGAATGGTTACCGTAGCATTTTCCAAAGCTTTTGTGCCGTTGGGGTAAGTAAAGTTTACGTTTTTAATTTCTATTAAACCTTGTATAGAAGCCGGCTTGTAATTACCGGAAACTTCTGTTTCAGCAGTCGCCTCTAAAATATCAAAAAAGCCTTCGGAGTAAATAAGCGCATCATTTACTTCATCGTAAATTCTGTGCAACTGGCGTATGGGCGCTGATACATTGTTGAAGAGCAAAATGTGAAACATAATGGCACCAATGGTCATTTTGCCTTCCAAAACAAAATAAGCGGTTAAGATAATAATGACCACAATGCCAATTTGTTCCATAAAGCTTTTTATACTTTCAAAAAGAAAACCTGTTCTGCGGGTTGCCATTTGGTTTTCCGTCATCTCGTACTGAATCTTCTTATGCCTTTCCGCTTCTATTGGTTCTCTTACAAAAGATTTGATAACATTAATAGATTGTACCAGGTTAATAATACTGCTGCTTTTTGTTTCCCTGTATTGCCGCATCCGCCTTCTGAAACCATTAAGTTTATTGGCCTGCAACTGACTTACGTAAAAATAAACCGGTATCATAACCAAGCCAACCAACCCTACATAAAAGTTTGCATAAAACATTACACACAAAGCCACAATGGCATTGGTAAACAAAGGAAGTATATCAATAAAGAAATTTTGTACCAGTTTGGTTAAGCTGGTTATGCCCAGGTCTATTCTTGTTTGCAGCTTTCCGCTTTCATTTTCAGGCGAACTGTAAAATGCCATGCGGTAAGTAAGTATTTTATCTACAATGGCTTGCGATATATCTCGGGAAATAAAAATGCGCAGCTTTTCGCCGTAAAATTTTTGCCCGAACTGAACCAGCGAAGCAACAATTTCTTTTGTAAGCAGGATAAGACTAATGACACCGAGGATATAGAAACCTTCCTGCAATGGCCTTTTGGCTACCATTAAACTGTTAATGGTATCTACAGTATACTTTAAAATGAAGGCATTTACCTGCGCCGCAAAAGACCCGACAAAAGTTAAGATAAGCGTATAAAAAATTAAATTTTTATAAGGGCTGGTAAATACTTTAAGCTTTTTGTAAAGTTGAAATAAATTCATTTGGTTTGAAAGATAAGAATTTATGCTGCACATTGATAGGGCAGAGGCACCGTATAAAAACTTTATTGTGCAAATAAATTTATAAGAGTGGCCAGAGAGTAGAACTAAATATAAGGTTGCGAAAATTAATTAAAGTATTTCATGTTCTTGTTTATGCATCATAATTCTTTTTAAAGATAAAGTTCGACGAAGTGTTACAGAATAAAAATACATCTCCTAAAACGGCTGATTTTTTTAAAATTCTTAAACTTTTTTAAAAACATAGTGTTTATTATTTACGGCAAAAGTTTAAACAAAACTTTCGTATTGTTAAATAAGCCGTTGAAGCGTTCTTTTCTTTTGTAAACTAAAACCATACTATATGTATTCAACACTTCTGGGGAGTCTCCCAATCGCAAACACCAATTATGTTGCTTTTACATTTTTTGTAGGCACCATGGCTATGATGGCCGCCTGTGTTTTCTTTTTCTTTGAGTTGAGCAATGTACCGCAAAAATGGCGAACATCTGTTCTTGTTTCAGGTCTTATCACTTTTATTGCTGCAGTACATTATTATTACATGAGGGGTTACAACCTGGAAACAGGCGAGTCTCCTGTATTCTTCCGTTACGTGGACTGGATTTTAACCGTGCCGTTAATGTGCGTTGAATTTTATTTAATTACCAAAAAAGCTGGTGCCAAAGCTGGATTACTTTGGAAACTCATTTTTGCATCTGTGATTATGCTGGTAACCGGTTACATCGGCGAAGCCATTTACGGACAAGAAACCCAAAGCTGGATTTGGGGTTTGATTAGCGGCCTTGCTTATTTCTACATTGTTTACCTGATTTGGTTTGGAGAAGTGGCTAAACTTGCTGGTAATTCAGGCCCGGCGGTTAACAAAGCAGTAAAAACTTTGGGTTGGTTTGTACTGGTTGGATGGGCTATTTATCCAATTGGATACATAGCTGGTACTGCAGGCGGCTTTTTTGGCTTCCGGATTTTTGAGGGGCTCTCCATGGATATTGTTTACAACATTGGTGATGCCATAAACAAAATTGGTTTTGGGTTGGTGATTTATGCACTTGCACAATCCGATAAAGCGACAGCTTAATATTTTGCTTTTCTAATAGTAAGGGGTGCAATATGAGTTGTATTGCACTTCTCACTTTTTTTGAAATTCATTTTTTAAAAAAATTTGTATGATAAGAAATGTGTTGTTACTATCAGGGTGTGTGTTGTTGTTATGTCAACAATATATTTTACCATTTAATAGCAATACACAATTCATCATTTTTTTATCAGGCATACTTTTATTAGGTGTGCCGCATGGAGCGGCAGATTTGCTGGTAGCCTCGCAAAATGCAAACGGTGAAAAAAAAGTATTTTCAAAATTCCGGTTTTTAGTAATTTATATTACAAGGCTTTTTGCCTTTGCTGCAATTTTATGGTTCTTTCCTTTGGCCGGTAATCTACTGTTCATTGTTTTTGCAGCTTATCATTTTGGCGAAACAGATTTATACCAGTTTAAAACCAACAGCATTTCAGGAAAAGCATTTGTTATCTCTTACGGAATGTTGATTCTTGCTGTTATTTTGCTACACCATTTTGAAGAGGTAAAACCGTTGTTTCAACTTTTTAATGCAGGCAAAGAAAACGAAGTATTTATTAATTGGCTCGATGTAAACCGATACAATATCATCTCCGTTTCTGGAATACTATTTTTTACAGCAACTTTTATTTATTTCCTTCGAAACGGTAATTCGGGTGCTAATGATAAAGGACAGTTCTTAATCCGTTTTGCAGTTATTTTATTAATTCTGTTCAATCTGCCGCTGCTACTGGGTTTCACATTTTATTTTGTAGTATGGCACTCTGTTTTATCGCTAAATAATATTACTGGTTATCTAAGAAAAAATAATTCTTATACACAAAACAGTATTAAAAGAGAAATAGTATTGTATAGTGTTTTGGCAATTGGGGGAATAGCCTTATTTGGCTTAACTGGATTTATGTTTATTAACAGCAATGCAATGGTAGGCTATTTGTTTTTAGGCCTTGCTGTGCTAACTGCACCGCACATGCAAATCATGCATGATATGTATAAAAGCTTGCGACAAATTAAAACAGTTGAAAATTAATATCATCAAAAAATTACTTTATAAAAATTATCCAAACAATTCTCACATTTTAAAAATAAAAAAAAACGATTATGAAATCAATTAAGAAAGTTGCATTTATTATTGCAGCAGCATTATTTTCCATTAACACAATGGCACAAACAAAACAAGACATCGTAGATGTAGCAGTTGGTTCCACCGCACACACCACACTTGTAGCCGCAGTAAAGGCTGCCGACCTTGTAGCTACCTTAAAAAGCGAAGGCCCGTTTACAGTGTTTGCCCCCACTAATGACGCTTTTGTAAAACTGCCTGCTGGCACTGTTGACAATTTATTAAAGCCTGAGAATAAAGCTTCCCTTGCTGGTATTTTGACCTATCATGTGGTTGCAGGAAAACTGGATGCAAAAGCGGTTTTAGCTGCTATTAAAAAAGCTGGTGGTAAAGCTGTGCTTACTACAGTTGCCGGTGGCAAATTAACAGCATCGGTTGTAAATGGAAAAGTAGTATTAACAGATGAAAAAGGCGGCGAAGCAATTGTAACGGCTACCAACTTGAACGCAAGCAACGGAATAATTCATGTAGTGGATGCAGTATTACTACCAATGTAATTATCCTAAAAATTTATTCTAATTTAAAACGGATACAGGTTTGCAATCTGTGTCCGTTTTAGTTTTACCACAAGCAATTTAAAATTAATTATAGACGTTATAAACGTCTTAAACTATTTCGAAAAAATCCTCTAATAATTTAATAAAACTTGCAATCGTAACTACACAAGATAGTCACCGCAAAAAGCAGGATGAAAACATATCCTCTTGAAAGCTGATACAAAAAAGGACCAGTAAAAATTTTTACTGGTCCTTTTCATCTTAATTTTTGTTTACTCCCTTCCATCCAGCAAATTGCCTAACCCGCCCAAAATACTTCCTTCTTCTTTACGCTTGTAAGTGTATTGCTGCAACCTGCCTGCCAATCGGCTTATAGGTAAAGATTGTAACCACACTTTGCCAGGTCCGGTCATTTTAGCAAAGAACAATCCTTCGCCGCCAAACATCCAGTTGCGGATGCCTTTTACAAATTCAATATCAAAATCAATACCAGCGGTATAAGCAACTACGCAACCTGTATCTACTTTTAAAATTTCGCCGGGTTGTAAAGTTTTTTCAATTACGTAGCCGCCGGCATGTGCAAAGGCCATTCCATCGCCTTCCAATTTTTCCATAATAAAACCTTCGCCGCCAAAAATACCAGTGCCTAATTTTCTTTGAAATTCAATACCAATGCTTACGCCTTTTGCTGCGCAGAGAAATGCATCTTTCTGTGCAATTATTTTTCCGCCAAGTTGCGATAAGTCGAAGGCGATTATTTTACCTGTGTATGGTGCTGCGAAACTGACTCTTTTTTTACCCTGGCCAACATTTGTAAAAGCTGTCATAAATAAACTTTCACCTACCAGCAACCTTTTGCCTGCACTAAAAAGTTTACCAAGTATGCTGTTGTCCTGCTGCTGGCTGCCATCTCCAAAAATGGTATTCATCTGAATGCCGTTGTCCATCATCATAAAAGCGCCGCTTTCTGCAACTGCTGTTTCGTTGGGGTCTAATTCAATTTCAACAAATTGAAGTTCTTCTCCGTAAATTTTGTAATCAATTTCGTGATTTTGTATCATGGCTTTTTTCTTGTAAAAATATAGATTTACAGCATTATTATTTGCTAAATTTTACAAACGGCATTGTATAAAAACAGCCACCAAATGTGGCGGCTGTTTGTTGCAAAATGGGTAATTGAATACCCAACTTATAAAGATTTAAGCCAAGTTACTAACTCATCGCGGCCTTTGCCGAGCTTCTGTTGTAATCTACCCAGCAACTCATCGTCTTTACCTTCCTCGTACTTAAGGTCATCATCAGTAAGGTCTGCGTACTTCTGCTTTACTTTACCTTTTAATTCGTTCCAGGTTCCTTTTAATTCTAACTTATCCATTGTTATAAATTTTAAAAATTAAATAATAGTGTTTCATAACTAGGGAAACTATTTTCGTGCCAACAATAAAATATGGGGCATAAAAAAACGCCACGTTTTTAACGAGGCATTTTTCTTAATATTGATTTTTCTAGTTTTTATACTCTGTTAAAAGACCATCTGAATTATCTTTTGCAGTACTTTCTTTCAATTTTCCATTCCATACTTTTTTACCCTGCATTCTTCTTACCAAATACATAATACCCACAAATATGAAAAAGAACGGACCGGCAAAACCAAGCAAGCCAATGAATTTTGTGCCATAAAATTTCTCCATCGGGCGGCGTAGTCTTTCTGAAATAAGATACATACTCGGTACCATTATCAGCGTGAGGAAGAAAGCGAATATTAATCCGAATATCATTGTCCAGCTAAGTGGCCCCCAGAAAACAACACTATCACCACCAAAGAAAATATGTGGATTAAGGTGTTGGAAGAAAGATACAAAATTGATATTAAAACCAACGGCTAGTGGCAATAAACCAAGTATGGTTGCAATGGCAGTTAGCATAACCGGAATTATACGAATTTTTCCGGCCTCAATTGCCGCTTCCTTTGTCTTCATTCCTCTGCCACGTAACTCGTCGGTGAATTCTATTAATAGAATTCCGTTTTTAATTACAATACCGGCCAGTGCAATAATACCAACACCAAGCATAATAGTAGCTATAGTCATACCTGTTAGTGCATAACCCAGTAAAACGCCTATTACACTGAAGAATATTTCCGTGATAACAATAAATGGTTTGCTGATACTGTTGAACTGCAAAACCAAAATCATAAAAATAATTGCCAGCGCTCCCAACAATGCCATACCTAAAAATGAAGTTGTTTCTTTTTCCTGCTCACTTTGTCCGCTTAGTTT
>JBBQPX010000080.1:0-9938 GCA_038216775.1 Chitinophagales bacterium | reverse complement strand
TTGGAATCGGCATCTCTGGATTAATTAATTTTCTTTTTACCTGGCGACTGCCATCGGGCAAAATTTTGATGATAGCTATTTCTACAATTCGATCTGTTGAAAGGCTAACGCCAGTTGTTTCTAAATCAATAAAAGCAATAGCACGATTTAATTTTAGCATGAGGGTTGTTTATTTTGAGGTTAAAACGTAGTTGTAAAATAATTTTGACTTTTTAGGGGTTGATTGGTTGCAAAATATAATATAAATACTATTTTTTCGTTTAGTACTTGTAAATTATCTTTGCTAATTAATTAATGCAATATTAAGTTTTAAACTCCAAAGGAAAATAATGAAAAAAATATTTTTTGTTCTAATCACACTCATTACTGTATCAATAATTATTACTAGCTGTAGCTCAAGCCGCAAAACGAGTTGCCCAATGGCTGAAGGCATTATTCATTAATTGAAAGCAGGCATTTGTAGCTATGAATTGGATTGATTTGAATAATACACATCAGCTTGCTGAAATTAAAGAGTTATCTAAAGTAAAACCACAGGTAATTTTTAAGCATAGTACACGTTGCTCTATAAGTAGCATGGCACTAAGTCGTTTAGAACGAAGTGAACAGCCAAATACTGCTGATTTTTATTTTCTCGATTTAATAAAATACAGAGCCCTTTCCAACCAGGTAGCTGAAGATTTTGCTGTTAATCATGAATCGCCACAGGTGCTTTTGATAAACCAGGGCGAATGCATTTATGATGAAAGCCATAGCGGCATAAGCATGAATGAAATAAATGAGCAATTAAGCCTTATTTGATCTGCTTCTTTTTACAAACTTTACAGCCTCGTACCATATTACGCAAGTAAATCCAGCGCCAATACAAAATAGTAGCTGCGTACCATTCAGTTTTTCAAATTGAAATATCCTGCGCAATGGTTCCATAAATAATATAAGCGCAGTTAACGCTGATGTAATAGAAATAATAATGGGTACCAGATTGTTTTTGTATCTGCTGGTTGTAATTATAGAATAATAAAATGACCGGTTAACTAACGTGAGGAAAATATTTGCTGCAATTAACGTAAGAAAAACCATTGTCCTAGTAACGGTTTCGTTACTCCCCTGCTCTACCGCGTATTGATAAACTGAAAGTGTAGCTACTGTAATAATAAGCCCTTGTATAACGCTGGTTGTTAATTCGCTCCACTTAAAAAATGTATCCGAAAATGGTCTTGGCTTTTGCGTCATTATATTAGCTTCTATTGGCTCGTTTTCATAAATGATGGAGCAGGTTGGCCCCATTACCAGCTCAAAAAATATAACATGTACGGGTGTAAAAATATTAGGATAAATCCAACCAAGCGCCAAAGGAATAAAAACGGTTAGTATAATGGGAATATGAATGGAGATAATATATTGAATTGCTTTTTTAAGGTTGCTGTAAATTTTTCTGCCCATGGCAACGGCCTCTACCATTTTTGAAAGATCATCATCTGTTAAAATAATGGATGAAGCTTGTTTCGCAATTTCTGTTCCCTTTTTACCCATTGCTATACCAATATGTGCTGCCTTTAACGCCGGGCCATCATTCACACCATCCCCTGTCATAGCAACAACTTCATTATTTTTTTTGAGCGCCTTAATTATTTTTAGTTTTGCATCAGGAAACATGCGTGTAAAAACATTAACCTTTTTAACGGTATCACTAAGTTCTGCATCGCTCATTGCATTTACAGCATCGCCCTCAATGCCATTACCGGCATTTTTAAAACTAACCTGATTTGCTATGGTCAGCGTAGTTGCTTTATTATCCCCGGTAATAATTTTTACATTAATTCCGGCTTTATCAAATGCCTCAAAAACAGCTTTAATATTTTTTTTAGGAGGGTCGTAAAACGCAACAAGGCCTTTAAATGCAAATTTAAAAGATTGCTGTTCGGCTGGAAAATTATTGCCAGCATGTTCAGTTTTTGCTACGCCGAGTACCCTGTAGCCAAGGATTGTTAAATCATGCAACGCTTTTTGTATCTGTATTTTTTCTTGAGTACTTAGCTCACAAACGGCAATAATTGCTTCGGGTGCACCTTTTGCAGCAATAATGCGTTGCCCAGAAGTATTTTCAAAAATATGGGTCATCATTGGCGGTCGGCCACTAAGTGGGTATTCGTGAATTATTTTGTAAGCTGACCTTTCATCAATAGCAATTAAGTTCTGGTAAGCGGTGTGCAACGCAGTTTCCATGGGATCGAAAGGGATAGGTTCACTTGCCCACATGGCCGTTATAATAAGATCCTGCGCTGCTGTATTTAAGTTTTTATCGGGGTCAGAAATTTTATTGTTGGTAAGATCGAATATTTTAATAAGCTCCATTTTATTTTCTGTAATAGTGCCCGTTTTATCAACACAGATTACGGTAGCACTGCCCAATGACTCCACCGTTTTTGTTTGCTTTACAATAACGCCAATTTTCATTAAACGCCAGGCACCCAAAGCCATAAAGGTTGTAAAGGCAACCGGTATTTCTTCAGGTAAAATGCTCATGGCCAAAGTAAGCGCCTTAAGCAGGCTGTCAAAAATATTGCCTGAATGATAATAATTAATTCCCCAAACAATTAAAAAAACTATGATACCGGCAATGGCCATTTTTTTTACAAAATTCCTTATCTGTACCTGCAGAGGAGTTTGCTCTTCTTTTATGGAATCCAGACTAGCGCCTATTTTACCAAGTTTTGTTTGGCTTCCAATTTCCAGTACCTTACAAATTGCCAGTCCGCCGGCAACAGACGTGCCTTGGTAAACCAAATTATCTGCATCCGCAACGGATTTAAAAACACTTAACGATTCTCCGGTTAATATAGATTCATTAACTGAAAAATCATTTGACTGTACAATTATACCGTCTGCAGGAACCGAAGTACCTTCTTCCACCACCATATAATCACCCTTTACAATTTCTCCACTGTTTATTTCAATTGTATTTCCTTCCCGTATCACTTTACTTTTGGGCTGTGTCAGCATCCGCAGGGCATTCTGGGCATTTCTACTTCGGGAATCCTGATAAAGAGATATGGCAGAGATGACCACTATGGCAGCGGCCATAAAAATTCCATCGCTTATATTGCCGGTAATAAAATATATAGTACTGGCAACCAGCAAAATTATTAACATAGGTTCTTTCAACAGGTCCTTTAAAGCCACCAATAAGCCCCCCTCCTCTTTTAGGTTTGTATCATTTTTGCCAAAACGTTTTCTAGCTTCAGCTACTTCCTGGTGAGTTAATCCTATAATTTCTGTGGTATTTGAAGGCATAATTTAATTTTAAAAGTAACATCATAGCGGCACACTATGATATAAATATAAAGTAAAATAACTTTCAATTGCTGTTGATGTATTTTGTTTGTTGTAATTTTGGCGGCATACTTTTGCGTTATGGAGACTAAAAAATTACAAGAAGAAAAGGATAAATTTGAAGCATTGTTCGAATATGCTTCTATGGGGATATTGGTTGCTAATGCCGAAGCCGAAATTGTTTTGGTAAATGGGTTTCTACTTGATCAGTTTGGGTATAAAAGTCAGGGCGATTTGATAGGCAAAAAGATTGAAGAGCTAATTCCGATGCGGTATCATCCAAAGCATACTCAATACCGCGACAACTACATTGAAAAACCAAAACCGCGGCCTATGGGTCTTGGCAAAGATTTATTCGCAGTAAAAAATGACGGTACTGAATTTCCTGTTGAAATTAGCTTAAGCAATTATATGATGGCTGATGAAAGCTTTACCATTGCATTTATAAGCGACATAACCAAAAGAAAAGAATTTGAAACTGCTATTAATCAGCAGCAGGAAAAACTTAACGAAACCAACAAAAAGGTGGAGGAACTAAATAGTGAACTAGAGCAAAAAGTTAAACAGCGAACGAACGAACTTCAGGTAACACTTGATAAACTTGAAGAATCAAAGGAAGAATTATCTAAAGCTTTAAGCAAAGAAAAAGAACTAGGTGATTTAAAAAGCCGTTTTGTTTCTATGGCTTCGCATGAATTTAGAACCCCATTAAGTACTATACTTTCATCAGCTTCGCTGGTAGCAAAATACACCGAGGCAGAAGAACAGGAAAAACGCAACAAACATATAAACCGTATTAAATCCTCGGTAAACAATCTTACCGGGTTGCTAAACGAATTTTTGTCGATAGGCAAAATTGAGGACGGAAAAATAAATGCCAACAATACCAAATTCAACCTAAGAGAAATGCTGCTGTCACTTTGCAGTGAAATGGAAGGTATTGCAAAAAACAGTCAGCAATTTATTTATCAGCACACAGGAGATGAAAATATTTTTTCAGATCCGTCATTGTTAAGAAATATTGTAACTAACCTGCTCTCCAATGCTATAAAATTTTCGGGAGATGCAAGTAAAATTGAAGTAACAAGTATGGTTACAGCCGCTGAAATAATACTAGCAGTAAAGGATAACGGCATGGGCATTTCCAATGAAGACCAGATACACTTATTTGAAAGATTCTTTAGAGGTGCTAATGTTACCAATATACAGGGTACCGGCCTGGGCCTTCATATTGTGGGAAAATATGTGGAGATTCTCGGAGGCTGTGTTACATTTGAAAGTGAATTGGAAAAAGGCACTACTTTTATAGTTACTTTAAAAAGGCATTTGCCATAATACTACAACCGCATAAAGTATGAAACAATTATTACTGATAGAAGACAATAAGGAAATAAGAGAAAATACTGCAGAGATTTTAGAGCTTGCTGGTTACCAGGTAAACACTGCAGAAAATGGAAAAATTGGGGTGGAACTGGCTATACAAAAAAAACCGGACTTGATTATTTGCGACATCATGATGCCAGTGCTTGATGGCTATGGAGTGCTACATCTGCTAAACAGAAATAGCGAACTTACAGGTATTCCTTTTATTTTTTTAACAGCCAAAGCCGAACGATCCGATTTTAGAAAGGGAATGGAAATGGGGGCTGACGACTACATTACAAAACCTTTTAGTGATATTGACCTGCTAAATGCAGTGGAGAGCAGAATAAAAAAAACAGAACTGCTGGCAAAAAATTATAACTCAGATGTTGATGGTATGCAGCAAATGATAGCTGATTTAAAAGGACCTGTATCAATGGAGGAGCTTGCATCTGACAGAAATATTAATTTTTACAAAAAGAAACAAGCTATCTATACCGAAGGCAATCACCCAAACCGGTTATATTATATTAAGAAAGGAAAAGTAAAAACTATTAAAATTAACGATACTGGTAAAGAACTTACAGTAGGGCTTTTTGCCGAAGGTGATTTTTTTGGTTATAATGCTTTGCTTGAAGAAACTGTTTACAAAGAAACAGCAGAAGCCATTGAAGAGGTGGAGATTGCTATTATACCCCGGGAAGACTTTGAAAATCTGTTGCATAATAACCGGGAAGTAATGCATAAGTTTATAAAATTGCTGGCTAAAAATGTTACTGAAAAAGAAAATCAATTGCTGGGGCTTGCATATAATTCTTTGCGTAAGCGGGTTGCAGATGCGTTACTTTCATTGCAGAAAAAATATCAAAAGGATAATTTAGAAGAATTCTCCATACACATTTCAAGAGAAGACCTTGCAAATATCGCCGGCACAGCTACAGAGTCGCTGATACGTACTTTAAGCGATTTTAAAACTGAGCAGTTAATTGAAATAAAGAACGGCAATATCACTATAATAAACCAAAAGAAACTTACAGAAATGCTGAACTGATTTTATAAAATAGCCGACGACAGATATTTATTAAAGCCGTTCTTCAGTTGATTAAAATCCTTTTCAAAATATTCCATTTCATTTCGAAATTTACTTTGTATACCTGTTATTTTTTCGTCTGGCAAAAATCCTTTTAACTCATTAAGAATACGCTCCTGGCGGATGATATCGCGTTTGAGCTCATCAATATATTCATCCTTAATAATGAATTTATTTTGAAATTGCTCTGCCAGTGCAAGAAATTCTTTATCAGTACTGATATCAACCACTTCCGACAAACGATTTTTTAAATAAGAATTTTCCTGCTTAAAAAAATCAAGCAGGCGGCACCATGTTTTATTTTCATGGAGAAACTGTTGCGTTTGAGAAATTTTAGCAGAGGCCATTTTAATCGTTTGTTCCAATTCTGTTTTTAATTTATTATACAATTTAAGGTTTGCTGCAGCACCCATGCACTTCGTGTTTAACAGCATTCATTTTGGGGCTTACATACGGAATTCCCAATCCCATTCCACGCAGTATAAGCAAACATGCCATAAGTGCCATCATATACGGATATGCATTTCGTATTTTTTGCCTGATGCCTGCGCCAAGATAGTTGCCAAAGAATGCAATACTCCACATTACGGGCAAAGTACCCAAGCCAAATGCAGCCATAAACAAAACACTACTACCTACATCACCTACGGCAATGGCGCCTGCAACAGCCATGTACACGAGTCCACACGGCAATAGCCCGTTTAACAGCCCAATTACAAATAATGAAGACTGGTTTTTTTGTTTAAACAACAATCCTAACGTACCTCTCACTTTTGTAAAAAAACCGGTAGCATATGTAGATGCACTGTATTGTATTTTATATTTTTTTGGTACAATAATAAAGAGCAGTATCAAAGCGCCCACAGCTATGGAAAGCCACTGCTGAAAATTAAACAAAGCCGCTGTTTGGCCAATTAAACCAAACAACAATCCAAAAACAGAATAAGTTACTATTCGCCCTGCATTGTACATTAATGCACCGGTAAATTTTGCAACAAAACTGTCACGGCTTAACGGCAATGATAAAGCTAGTGGCCCACACATACCTGCACAGTGAAAGCTGCCCAGCATGCCAATAGTAAAAGCCACAAAAAATAACTGTATCATTTAGATAAATATTTTCTTTTCAAAATAATAAGTAACGTTGCCTTGCTTCCAGCTCAAATGCAATTCGTGCAAACCTTTGGTTGTTGATGGTAACTCAATTTTTAGCGGTTGATCCATTACCGAAAAATCCTTTTTTAAATCTTTATTTTCATCTGATGGACAATACAGCACAGCCTCACCAGTTAATTGCCTGCCTGCAAAATCTTTAGGAAACTGTATAATTAATTCATTATCCTTAACCTCAAATACAACAGGTGCTGATAAAGATGATACCCTGCCAATCTCATCAATTTTATCCTGGTATTTAAGCTCTTTGGCATAATAATCAGTAGTAACAAGGTCTGCTTTTTGGCTCGATGATTTATATACCATAAATAAAATGCCCAATACAAAAGTGACATATACAAGCAATATTTTTTTACCCCAATTCATAATACATATTTTTAGTTGTAAACTTCCGGACCAATAAATTTGGCTGTTATTGTCTTAATTTTTTTATTTATTCCTGTGTTAGCATCCAGCTGATACATGCCTATTTTTAATTCTGTCTTCCAGTTTTTAACATCGTCTTTATTAAGCTTTACAAAAAACTGTAAGTGAGAATAATCTTCCTTTTTAACAGTAAAATCTCCGCTGCCAACTGGTGTAATTTCTCCGTTCAAATCTTCCAGTTTGAGCGTGAACGCAATATCCTTGTGGGTTTTATTTACCAGTTTTAAATTGTAAAGGTTGCTAATGCGCCCGTCAGGTAATTTTGTAAACGTCATACCGGCAGTACGCATAAGCGTTGCATCAAGATCGGTACGGCTAACCATTAAAAAAACCAGCAGCGAAAGCAGCAACATCAAAACACCTGTATATGCTTTTATCCGCCGGTTAAATTTCAATTTTGTACCGTTAACTATACTATTTTCAGATGCATATCTTATCAACCCAACAGGCTTGTTAACCTTAATCATGATATCATCGCATGCATCAATACAAGCAGTACAATTAACACATTCCAGCTGTGTGCCGTTGCGTATATCAATTCCTGTTGGGCATACCCTTACGCATGCAAAGCAATCTATGCAATCGCTCTGCCTTGTATATTCTTCAAATTTAGCAGTGCTACTTTTACAGGCTCCGCCTTCTTTGCAATCTGTACACTTATCATGGTCGTCAGCTTTTTTCAGTTTACCTCTTGGTTCGCCGCGCTTATGATCATAAGCCACTACAATGGAATTTTTATCAAGCAGCACGCCCTGCAATCTTCCGTAAGGACAAACAACCAAACAAACCTGCTCTCTAAACCACCAATAAACAAAAAAGAAAACAGTAGTAAATATCATTAACGAAACAAGTGTACCTACGTTTGCTTCCGGATTTTCTATGTACCCTATCAGCTGGTCCATACCTATAATATAGGCTAGAAAAAAATTGGCGATAAGAAATGACATAGCATAAAATGCAATAAACTTCACAACCCTTTTTCTGATTTTTTCAGCATTCCAGGCCATAGCCCGTAGCTTTTTCTGCTGATTTGAATCGCCATCAATCCAATATTCAATTTTACGGAATACCATCTCCATAAAAATAGTTTGCGGACATGCCCAGCCACAAAAAACCCGGCCAAACACAACCGTAAACAGAATAATAAAAACCATAAATGTGAGAAAGCCAATAGCAAAAATGAAGAAATCCTGTGGCCAGAAGATCATACCGAAAAAGATAAACTTACGCTCTAGAATGTTGAACAAAAAAAGTGGCGCATCATTCACCTTAATAAAAGGAAGGGTAAAAAATATAACCAAGTAAAAAACACTAAACCATGTTCTTAAATTGTATAGTTTTCCTTTTGGCTTCTTCGGATTAATAAAATTCCTTTTACCCTCATGGCTGATGGTTGCAACGGAGTCACGAAAAGCTTCCTGCTGATATATGTCGGTCGTTTCTTCTGTCATTTCCTATTATTTGATACCCACAGAGTCAGGCTTCGCAATCACTGCAGAGTCACCTGCATTTGCTGGTTTATCTACATACAATTCGCCCTGTTGTTCTTTTGGAGTAGCGGGTTTAGTGCCTCCAAGTGATTTAACATAGCTCGAAATAAAACTTATTTCCTTAGGTGAAAAATTACTGGACCATGCTTGCATTCCTTTATCAGCATAACCGTAAGTGATAGTATGATATACATCATTAAGCGAACCTTTATGAATCCAGTAATCATCCGTTAAATTAGGCCCCACACTACCACCTCCATCTTTTAAATGACAGGCAACGCAATTTGCCTCAAATAATACTTTTCCAACTTTAATGCCATCAGCATCTGCCATGGGCACATTATTCTCGTCAATTCTGTCTTTATTTTGTGCGTCGTATGCTTCTTTTTCAATTTTTGCTTTATCCATTTCTGCTTTGTACTCCTGCGTAGGATTTAATCCTGTGCCCAACACGTGAAAATTGAGCAGGTAAATAAAAGCAACGCCAATGGTAATATAAAAACCATACTTCCACCATGGTGGCAAAGCATTGTCCAACTCTTTTATTCCATCATAATCATGGTCGAGCAATATATCAGCTTCTTTTTCAACTGATACGGCCTTAGTAAATAATTTTTCATCCATTTTATGCCACCAGGCCGCCAGTTTAGAACCTTGTTTTACAGGTTTTACTTTCTCCGGCAACAACTCTGAGTACATTCTGCGAATAGAAAATGCCATGAAAAGAATTACAACTACTTCCATGGCCAACACTGCCATAAACATATAGTAGGCAGTTTCAGATAACCCTCCGTAATTGGGCGCCACTTGTACTTTTGCAACAGCGTCCTGTGCAAAGCTTACCTGCGATAAAAGCGAAAAACCAAAAAGAAGTACAACCCCTAAAAGTTTTTTTGCATTTTTTTCTTTATCCAGCAATTGCCTGCCCAGGGCAGTAAGTACCTGCCCCATGCCCCAGATTACGAATGCCAGTACAATAATCATAATTATTAAAAGTGTTGCTAATTGATTATTGCCAGATACGGTTGGAACCGCCACAGCTTTTGCATCCTGCGCTGTAAGGC
>JBBQPX010000079.1:0-9952 GCA_038216775.1 Chitinophagales bacterium | reverse complement strand
CATTGATATGCTTAAGGCTATTAAAAAGACACATAAAAATCTAGATGTGATTGCCGGGAATATCGCAACTGCGGCAGGTGCAAAAGCATTGGCAGATGCTGGTGCCGATGCGGTGAAAGTGGGCATAGGACCGGGTTCTATCTGCACCACAAGAGTTGTTGCCGGCACAGGTGTACCGCAAATTACAGCCGTAATGGAAGCCGCATCAGCTTTAAAAAATAAACAGGTTGGTATCATCAGCGATGGTGGAATAAGATACACCGGCGACATGGTAAAAGCGCTCGCCGCAGGTGCAAGTTGCGTTATGATGGGTAATGTTTTTGCGGGTACAGAAGAAAGCCCCGGCGAAACAATTATTTACGAAGGCAGAAAATTTAAACAGTACCGCGGTATGGGTTCGTTGGGTGCTATGGCACAGGGCAGCAGCGACAGGTATTTTCAGGATGTGGAGGACGATATTAAAAAGTTTGTACCCGAAGGTATTGAAGGCCGAGTAGCTTTTAAAGGTAATTTAAAGGAAGTGGTGCACCAATACACCGGCGGGTTGCGGGCCGGTATGGGTTACTGCGGTGCAAAAAATATCACCGAATTACAAAAAGCAACGTTTGTAAAAATTACCAATGCAGGTATGAGAGAGAGCCATGCTCATGATATTGCGATAACGAAGGAGGCGCCGAATTATAGCAGATAGAACCCCCTCCGCCCCCTAAAGGGGGAACCAGCGAAGATTGAAAAAGAGATTGTGCGATTTTTTTTGGGCCAAGCATTCAATCTTTTATCAGCTTCATTGGCGTCGCACTCTTGTACTGCATATCTTTATTGAACTTTTATCTATTAGATTTATTTACTACAATGAAAAATAAACTTTGAAAAAAAATTACTCCCAATTCCAGTTCTCCCAATTTCTTCGAAAGTTTGGAATGAGGTTTTTCTTAATTCTTAATTTTGCATTCTTAATTCTTAATTACTGTTCTGCACAAGATAGTTCCCGCCTACGCATATCACTGCTCACCTGCACACCTGGTGAAGAATTGTATTCAACATTTGGGCACAGTGCTTTTAGAGTAATTGACAGTACGAGCTTAACTGATATTGTTTACAATTACGGAACTTTTAATTTTGATGATGATGGTTTTTATTTAAAATTTGTGCGGGGCAAATTACTGTACTATGTTTCTACAGAATACTTTGCTGATTTTAAAGATTTATATCAATCTACCAACAGAGGAATTACTGAACAACTTTTAAATTTATCCGCTGCAGAAAAAATAAGCATGCAGCAGTTTTTAAACAACAATTTAAAGCCCGAAAACCGTTATTATAAATACGATTTCTTTTTTGATAACTGCACCACCCGCCTGCGTGATATCTTAAAAAAATACCACGATTCTGTTTTTACACAAACACAGGTAATGCCCAATGGTAGCAGGTTCCGGCAGGCTATTCATCAATATCTTGATAAAAATAATAAAGACTGGAGTAAGCTTGGTATTGATATTTTACTTGGCCAACCCTGCGATGCAGTAATGACAACAGAGCAAATGCAGTTTTTGCCCGACAACCTAATGAAAGGTTTAGACAGCAGCAAAAGCGACATTGTTTTATCAACCAAAAATTTATATTCATTTACCAACGAGGGCAATAAAAAAACATTATTTACTCCCTTTGTTTTGTTCAGTATTTTGCTTGTGCTGATTGTATTCATCAGCTTTAGCAAAAGCAAATTTGCAATAGCTTTTTTACAAGGTTTCGATGGCATGTTTTTCTTTCTTACCGGCGTGCTCGGCATTGTATTAATTTTAATGTGGACTGGCACCGATCACCAAATGTGTAAAAACAATTTTAATTTATTGTGGGCATGGCCAACACATTTTATAATGGCATTTTTTGTAAACTCTAAAAAAAGCTGGGCTAAAAAATATTTTAAATTTACGGCTGTTGCCTTAATGGGTTTGCTTATAGCCTGGCTCTTTTTACCACAGCAAATGAACAACGGATTGCTGCCAATAGTTTTATTATTAATTTATCGAAGTATAAAAAGGTCTTTAGCCACGGATTACACGAATTAACACGGATGGGAAATGGTCTGACATTCCGTTTGACCATGAGTTTGCCACAGAGGCACAGAAACACGGAAAAATAAATGCAAACAAAAACTTTAAAATATCAATCTTCAAAAATTTTTTATCGGGTAGTTGGTGCAGGTAAACCGCTTATTTTAATTCACGGCTTCGCCGAAGATGGCGATATCTGGAGCAATCAAATTAATTCGCTACAACAATATTTTCAATTAATCATACCCGACCTTCCCGGCAGCGGAAAATCAGAAATGGTTAAAGACATGAGTATTGAAGGTATGGCTGACGTAGTAAAAGCTCTAATGGATTTTGAACTGCAAAAGTTCCCCCTTCAGGGGGCGGAGGGGGCTTGGGGGGCTTCGGTTTCCTTGGCAGGCCACAGCATGGGCGGCTACATCGCTCTTGCTCTTGCAGAAAAATATCCGCAATTAATATCTTCCATAGCATTGGTACACTCAACTGCATTTGCCGATAGCGAAGAAAAAAAAGCAAACCGCTTAAAATCAATTGAGTTTGTAAAAAAGAATGGCGCTTTTGAATTTTTAAAAGCTGTAATTATAGATTTATTTACTGAAGAATGGGCAGCTGCAAATCCTGAAGCAATAGAGCTGCAGATTGAAAAATGCAGGTCCTTTTCTGACGAAGCAATTATTCAATATTATAGGGCTATGATTAACAGGCCGGACAGAACGGAGGTTTTAAAAAACTTCAACAAACCAATTCACTTCATCATAGGCGAACACGATAAAGCCATCCCCTTTCAGCAAAGCCTGCAGCAATCTTATTTACCCAATCAATCGTACATAAACATATTACGAAACACTGCACATATGGGTATGCTGGAAGAGCAGGGAAAAGTGAAAAATGCTTTACTGCAATTGTTGTAACATTTTTTTACACATCAAACATACAAAAGGCAGCGTTTTTTAGTATTTTTAGCTCTCATTTATGCTTTAAACATTGATATGAAGAGGTTGCTTATTTTGCTTTTAATTTTCAGTTCATTTACAAAATGCTTTGGCTCCCATATTTCAGGAGGGGAAATGATTTATGAATATATAGGACCAGGTAGCTTACCCAACACCAAAATTTACAAAATTACTTTAATACTTTTTAGAGACGAAAACTGCTCAAATTGTGCTGTAATGCCTGGCCTTGTGCGAATAGGAGTGTTTAATAATAATAGCAATGCACAGGTTTCTTCCTCACCATTTAATATTTCAAAAACATCGGAAAGCGTAGTGCCTGTTACTCCACCGTCTATATGTATGACGGATCCACCGGCATTAAATTACCACATGGCAACCTACGAGTTCACAATTGAGCTTGCAGATAATACTAGTGGTTATACCGCAACTTATCAAACCTGTTGCAGAATAACGCCAATGGAAAATGTTTTTACAATACCTCCGCCGGGGCAAGGTGAAGGCGCTACTTACAATTGCACAATTCCCGGCTCAAATCAATTAACAGTAGGCAACAATAGTAGCCCGCAGTTTAAAACAATACTCAGCCCTGTTTGCTTTGGCGCCAATTTTGTGTTTGATTTTAGTGCATTTGATCCGGATGGAGATTCGCTTGTGTACTCTTTTTGCAGTGCCTATAACCGCGGTATTGCAACAAATTCTACCAATGTAACGCCCTCTGCACCTCCTTACCAATCTGTTGGTTACATAAATGGATTTTCCGGAAGTAGCCCGCTTGGCTCGCAGGCTGTTTTAAACAGGCAGACAGGAATAATATCCGGTTTTGCCCCGCCTAATCCCGGCAGGTATGTAGTTTGCGTATGCGTTGACGAATACAGAGACGGCGTTTTAATCGGTCGTCATAGAAAAGATTTTATTCTTACAATCAGCAGTTGCTCACTTGCGTCAGCATCTTTACAACCTGATTATATTACATGCGATGGGTTTACACTAAATTTCCAAAATCAGGACGGTGCTAATATTCAAACATACTATTGGGATTTTGGCGATGGCGACACTTCAACATTGCCAACGCCTCCGCACACCTATCGTGATACAGGAACTTATATTTTGAAATTAGTTGTTAATCGTGGATTGCCCTGTTCAGATTCCACTACAGCAAAAGTGAAGGTTTATCCAGGCTTTTTTCCAGACTTTGGTTTTGCAGGAGGATGCACAAATATTGCGATACAATTTTCCGACCTGACCAGAGCTGATTACGGAGCAGCAAATAAATGGACCTGGAACTTTGGAGACGTAGGTTCGCCTAACAACACATCTACCTTAAAAAACCCCACGCACGTTTATTCAAACCCAGGAATGTATAATATTGTTTTTTCGGTGGAAACAGATAAAGGCTGTAAAGCAACGCTGAACAAAAATTTAGATATTCTCTCTCAACCTCCTTTAACCGTAACCAACGATACTTTAATCTGCATTCTTGATACCATTCAATTAAACGCTATTGGTACCGGTACATTTTCCTGGACTCCAAATTACATGATAAACAATGTGAACATTCCAGATCCATTGGTTAGTCCTGATATTACAACCACCTACCGTGTTACCCTTACCGATCCTTTTGGTTGCGTTGGTAAAGATTCGGTAAGAGTGCGGGTGGTAAATAACGTTACTCAGTTTGCTGGCGCAGATACAACCATCTGCAGAACCGATCCTGTAAAATTGCAACTTACAAGCGATGCCCTTAGTTTTTTATGGACAGAAACTCCCGTAGGTAATACTTTAAACAATGCTGCAATAAAAAACCCTACGGCTACACCGCTTGTTACAACAAACTACCATGTAGTGGGCAACATAGGTAAATGTATTGCCGAAAACGATATTAAAGTAACGCCAATACCTTATCCTGCGGCAAATGCAGGCCCCGACTCTACTGTTTGTTTTGGTGGTTCGGCGCAGTTAAATGCATCTGGTGGAAGTATCTATTTCTGGACACCGGCAGTATTTTTATCTGCCCAAAATATTCCCAACCCTATTTCGGTAAAACCAACAGACAATATAAAATATGTGGTAACTGTGAGAGATGTGTTGGGATGCCCCAAACCCGCTAGAGATACCATGATTGTGTATGTTGCTAAAATAAAAGCAAGCGCCGGCTCAAGAGATACATCTGTTGTACTTGGTCAACCGTTGCAATTAGGTGCTTCAGGTAGCACAAACTATTCCTGGACACCAACCACCTGGCTCGATAATCCTTTTATAAGCAACCCAATATCTTTACCACAAAATGATATTGTTTACACCGTAAAAGTGAGTAACAACTATGGTTGTTTTGATACCTCCAGCATACGTGTGCATGTGTTTAAAATTAAGCCAGACCTGCTTGTTCCAAATGCCTTTACGCCTAACGGCGATGGCGATAATGATATTTTCAGGCCAATTGCCATAGGGATGAAATCTATAGATATCTTTAGAGTGTATAACCGCTGGGGACAAATGTTATACTCCGGCACCGGAAATGGCGCTGGTTGGGATGGAAAATTTGGAGGCCGCCCGCAAGACACAGCCACCTACGTTTGGTATGCCGAAGGTGTGGATTATTTAAATAACAGCATTAAAAGAAAGGGTACAGTGATATTGATAAGGTAGTATTATAAAAAATAATGTCAGTAATTAAAACGCCGTCTGCTTTGTTGAGACGGCGTTTTTCGTTATTTTTAAGCATTCCCCATCCGCAACGATATTGAATTATGAAGAAAATTTTATTTTTCTGTTTGTTTGTATTTTTTATTTCGGAGGCATTTGCTGAACATATTTCTGGCGGTGAGATGTCTTATATATATTTAGGACCTGGCACAAATCCTGGAACTTTAAAATACCAGGTCACCTTAAAATTATATCGGGATTGCCAGTCAAATGGTGCAGCTCTAGACGGAACTGTAACATTTACAGTATTTAATACACGTACAAATACCCAAATTATAAATATCCAAAACATTCCCGGCTCTGCCACAATAAACATTCGAAAAACGCCGGTTGATCCGTGCATAGCCGACAACATTGAACTGCAAGTTTGCTTTGACTACAAAACTTATACAACAGTTATTGATAACTTGCCGGTAACACCTGATGGCTTTACTGTAGCTTATCAAAGATGCTGCAGAGTTAATGGAATGCAAAATATAAACTCTAACGGTAATGGTTCAACATACTTCGCAAAAATACCCGGTAACACTAATTTAGGTGCGGAAACGAATACCAGTCCGATATTTAAGACAAGTGATACCGTATTAATTTGTTCTTCAAGGCCTATAAGTTTCGACTTTAGTGCAGACGATGTAGATAGAGATTCTCTATCGTACAGCTTTTATAATGCATTTGTTGGAGGAGGCCCTGCAGGAGGCGGTAATGCTCCCAACCCAGCATCTCCTCCTCCATACACACCTGTGAGTTACATTAATGGATACACGCCACGCTCGCCATTAGGGCCGTCGGTAGCTATAAATCCTGTTACAGGCTTAATCAGCGGCACTGCTCCTAATGTTGGCGCCCTTGGAAATGAAATATTTGCAATTACAGTACTTGTTACCGAGTATAGGAACGGAATAGCAATAGCTACACATTTTAAAGACTTACAGATAAGAATAGTTGATTGTCAGATTCCTACTGCGGCGCTTGATCCTATTTTTACTACCTGCAGTGGTTACGATGTAACATTTACAAATAATGCCCCTAATAATCCACCACCATCTTACTTCTGGGATTTTGGCGATCCGGCTAGTGGCCCAAATAATACATCAAACCTTCAAAGTCCAACACATACATATTCTGATACGGGCGTTTTCGTTGCTAAACTCGTTTTAAATCAGGGTTTACAATGTGGAGATTCCACAACTATGTCGGTAAGGGTTTATCCTGATTATTTCCCTGGTTTTACAACAGCACCTCTTTGTGTAAACACGCCTGTTCAATTTTTAGACACAACGTATTTCAGGTACGGAAATACCACAGCGTGGCGCTGGGATTTTGGAGATCCGCCTCCGGTATTTGGAGATACGAGTCATTTAGTCAATCCAGTATATACTTACCCAACACCTGGTAATTATGATGTAAAACTTGTAGTTACCAATAACAGAGGATGTGTGGACTCTGTTACAAGAACAATTTTAATCAGCGATGTTCCTGCATTATCACTAATAACAACCGACACTACTTATTGCAGCCTCGATAGTCTTCAACTCGGCGCATCTGGCACCGGTGCTTATTTGTGGACACCAGCAACAAATATTGTTAACGCCAACACAGCTACGCCATCAGTTTTTCCTACAGTACCAACAAGGTATAAGGTAACGCTTACCAATGCTTCGGGTTGCTTTAAAAGCGATTCCATTTTGGTTACGCCAAAAAATGATGTTACCAATTCCATTACGGCACCGGTCACCAATATTTGTGAGGAAGATACTATACAGCTTTCGGGCAATAGCAATAAGCTGAACAATGTAAGCTGGCAATGGTCGCCGGGTGCTGCATTAGAAAGTCCGGGTATGCAGGCAACAAGGGCGTATCCAACATCAACCACAAATTATACACTAACAACAACCTGGGGAGCACATTGCACCACCACAGCCACACAAAACATAACCGTAAAAAAACTGGCAATACCAGATGCAGGTCCTGATGCTGCTTTATGCAACGGACAGGCTTCTGTACAGCTGAATGCCACAGGTGGTAACACTTATACATGGACACCGGCTTTGGGTTTAAGCAGTACTACAAGACCTAATCCGATTGCATCACCAGATACAACTACAACTTATTACGTAGCTGTTGGAGTAACCGGTTGCGCTAAAACACGTACCGATAGTTTAGTGCTTACCGTAAGAACGTTGCCCATGATCAGCAGTACAAACGATACTTTAATCTGTATTATTGATACTTTACAATTAAACTCAACTGGCACGGGCAATTTTGTTTGGACGCCGAATTACAATATCAGTAATACCAACATTTCGAACCCATTGGTAAGCCCTGATGTGGCAACAACCTATCATGTTCGCCTAACGGATAATTTTGGTTGCTACAGAGATGATTCTGTTTTTGTTGATGTAAGAACAGGCATAATGCTTGACCCCGGCAGCGATACAACTATTTGCAGGGGCGATGCCATTGTACTTAATCCTATTAGCGATGGGCTTTATTACCAGTGGACACCATCAACCTACTTAAATTTTGACAACATCAAATATCCCACAGCAACGCCTTTAAGTACTACTACTTATACCGTAGTTTCAAGCATAGGTAAATGTGTAAATCAGGGCGATGTTAAAATTACCGTAGTTCCATATCCGGTTGCAAATGCTGGTGCCGATATTCCATTATGTTTTGGATACTCCACCCAGCTTAATGCAAGTGGTGGCAGTAACTATGTGTGGAGCCCGGCCACATTTCTTAGTGATCGTTTTATTGCCAATCCAACGGTAACTAACCCTACAGCTAGTATTCAATATACAGTTACAGTGAGGGATAATAAGGGTTGCCCTAAACCTGTAAAAGACAGCGTTTGGGTATTTGTTTCAAAACCAGTTATTGCAAATGCAGGTAATGATACAACAGCAGTGCTAGGCGAGCCACTGCACTTATTTGCAACCGGTGCAGATACCTATACCTGGAGTCCATCATTATGGTTAAACAATCCTGGTATTCAAAACCCGATTGCCATGCCAGAAGATGATATTACGTATATGGTAACAGCTACAACTACCCAGGGCTGTGTAGGTACAGATTACGTAAACGTGAAGTTGTACAAATTAGATCCGGATTTATATCTGCCCAAAGCATTTACGCCTAATGGCGATGGTAAAAATGAAATATTAAGACCAATATTATTGGGCATGAAGGAGCTGCATTTCTTTAGGGTGTATAACCGTAACGGGCAGTTGGTTTACTCAACCACAGCTAAAAATGCAGGTTGGGATGGGAGGTTTAAAGGAGTTCAACAACAACCAGGAACTTACGTGTGGATGGCAGAAGGAATTAATTACAGAGGTGAGTTAAGACACAAAAAAGGAACCGTAATTTTATTAAGATAACACATAAAATTTTTTTTAACATTAAAAAGCTTCAGATTTTTTGCTGAAGCTTTTTATATTCAATCGCTTCATTTATTTTGCATACTATGAGTAAAACTGTTTTAATAACCGGCGCTACTTCAGGTATTGGTAAAGCCTGTGCCGAAAAATTTGCTGCTGCGGGTTTTAATATAATAATTACCGGCAGAAGAAATGAGCGCCTCGTTCAAATAAAGACTGAACTTGAAAACGCATTCGCTGTAAAGGTATTATCGCTTTGTTTTGATGTGCAGGATAAAAATGCCGTAAATGCAGCTTTTGCCACTTTACCAGAAAGCTGGCAAAAAATTGATGTATTGATTAACAATGCCGGCCTTGCATTGGGTAAAGATAATTTTGCAGATGCTGATATAAACGATTGGGAAGTTATGCTGAACAGCAATGTACATGGATTATTGTATGTAACCAAGGCTGTTTTGCCTTATATGCTGCCCCATAAAAAAGGGTACATTGTAAATATGGGTTCTATTGCCGGCAAGCAGGTGTACGAAAATGGCAATGTGTACTGTGCCAGTAAGGCTGCCGTAGATGCTTTAAGCAAAGCTATGCGTATTGATCTTTTAAAAAGCAATATCAGAGTAACAGCGATTCACCCCGGTGCTGTAGAAACTGAATTTGCTTTAGTTAGGTTTAAAGGTGCGGCAGAAACTGCAAATGCTACATACAAAGGTTTAAAGCCATTAACCGGTGCGGATATAGCCGATACGGTTTTTTACTGCGTCCGTCTGGCAATTCGCAATGATTGGGGCAGAAAGCGTGTGCTGCGGAGCGAGCCGGCTACCGATCACTTGCTGTAAAGCTATGTCCAGGAACGATTTGC